>JACQGS010000192.1 GCA_016199405.1 Chloroflexota bacterium
CTTCCCTTTGGGTGGAAGGGCAGCCGCGCTGCCCGCTATTCCGCCCAGCGCGGCTGGGCTGCTACCCTTTCCGTGTTTCCATACTGCCACACGCCACTCGCGGCGTGATATTCTCAGAATGAGAATGAGAGGCGCTTGAATGATGGAAGAGCAATCCGCTTCAGCCCGCGGCGGCGTTGCGCGCGCGGCGGCGATCATCGCGCTCGGCAATATCGTGAGCCGCGTGCTCGGGCTCGCGCGCGAGTCGGTGATCGCGTACTTGTTTGGCGCGAGCGGCGCCGTGAGCATTTTTCGCGTCGCCTCGACGATCATCCAATCGCTCTACGACTTTCTTGTGGGCGGCATGGTGAGCGCCGCGCTCGTGCCGATTTTTTCCGATTACGCGACGCGCGCGGACAAACGCGAATTGTGGCGCGTCGCCAGCATCGTCATCAATTCGCTCGCGCTGTTGCTTGCGCTCGCGGTGCTCGTCCTCGAACTGTTCGCCCCGCAACTTATTCTGATTCTCGGCGGCGGGTACGACGCGGCATTGCAATCTTCTGCCGTCGAGATGATTCGACTGATCTTGCCGGCAGTTTTTTTCTTGGGCATGTCCGGCGTCATCACCGGCTTGCTGTACTCGCTGAAACGCTTTGCCTACCCGGCGTTCACGACCGCCGCGTATAATCTTGGCATCGTCGTGATCGCGCTCGCGCTCACGCCGCTGTTTGGCATTACAAGTTTGGTGATCGGCATCATCATCGGTGCAGCGTTGCAAGTGCTGTTGCAATTGCCGGGCTTGCGCGGGATGCAGTATCACTGGACGATTGATTTCACGCATCCGGCTTTGCTCACCATCCTCAAACTTTATCTGCCGGTTCTCGCCGGTCTCACGATCAGCATCATCGGCGTTTTTATTGATCGCAACCTCGCGTCCTTCACCGGCGCGCAATCACTCGCGTGGATGCAAGACGCGACGGTGCTCGTGCAGTTGCCGCTCGGTTTGGTTGGCACCGCGATTTCGTTTGCGATATTGCCGACGCTCAGTAATCAGTTATCAGTCGCCAGCGGTCAGATCGCAGATAACAGATCACAGACCGCAGACGGCATTTCCAACTTCCAACCTCCAACCTCCAATCTCCAACCTCCAACTTCCAACTTCCAAGACGTTCTAGCGTTCGGCATCAAACTCGTCTTGCTAATCATTCTCCCGGCGACCATCGGCTTATTCATTCTGGCTCGCCCGATTGTCGCGTTGCTGTTTGAACGCGGCGCGTTTACCGCGTTCGACACCGCGCAGACCGCGCGCGCGTTGCAATTCTATCTCATCGGCTTGCCGTTCGCCGCGATTGACCAACCGCTCGTCTTTGCATTTTACGCGCGCAAGCAGACGCTCGCGCCGAACCTCGTCGCGTTCGCCGGCGTCGCGGTGTATGTCGTCGTCGCGCTCACGTTGATTCAGCCGTTGGGGTTTATCGGCTTGGTGATTGCGAATGCCGCGCAGTTGACGAGCCACGCGCTCGTCATGCTATGGCTGACGCAATCGCGTTTGGGCGGATTGGGCAAGCAAGGCATCGGCATTCTGCTGATGAAAATTACGCCGGCGTGCGCGGCGATGAGCATCGTCGCGTGGTTCAGCGCGGATGAACTGACGCGCGTCGGCGCGAATATTTTTGTCGCCGCGCTCGCGCCGATGGTCGCGGCGAGCGTCGTTTATCTCGCGCTGCTGCGCGTGTTGCGCGTTCGCGAAGCGGAGCAGGTTGGGGCGATGATTAGCGCGCGGCTGAAGGGAATCGTTCCAGCCTGATTGTGTTTGACGCAGGCGCGGTTGGGTATATAATCGTTGCAATTCGATAGATGAGATTGTTCTTATGGATGACTCGGCGACGAATAAACGCGGAGACAAGACCGCAGAATTTCTATTGACGGAATACAAGATTTTTTCCGATTCGTTCTGGCGGAACGAAGAGACGGGTGAAAAGCGCGTTGAATTTTTCATTACGCTCGCCACGGCGGTGATCGGCGCGCTGGTGGCGTTGGCGACGAGTCAGTCCAATTTGCCGCCAGAAGCGACCTACGCCGTCATTGTCTTTGCGCTGGTGGGGCTGTTGGGGTTCGGGATTGTCACGCTCCGCCGCGTCATCAAGCGCAACTCTGCCACGGACGAGTACATACGCGCGATGGATAACGTGCGCGCCCACTTTCGCAAAGATGATGAGCGCTTGCTCGACTATCAGCCCTTCGCCAAACGCGGCGTGCGCAAGACCGGCACCGGCGGACTTGCCGACGTGGTGGCATTGATGAACAGTTTGGTTGTCGCCGCGCTCGGCGTGATGGGCGGACTGCTGATCAAACAGACGTTGCTGGTGGTTGGCGCGATCAGTCTGGTCGGCTTTGTCGTCGCGTGGCGCGCGCAGGTATGGTTCGCGGAACGGAAATATGCGCAAGCAGCAACCGCGCGAAACTGAAGCCGCGCTCGTGATTCGGTCCGCGCGTCCGGAAAAAATCGCGGCGGAGATCGCGAAGTTGGACGCGGTCGGTGGTTATCGGCTGGAACGCGGCGAAACGCAAAAGATTCGCGACATTTATTTCGACACACCCGATCGCGTGCTGGAAAAACAGCGGCTCGGCTTGCGGATTCGCCAAGTGAATGACAAAAGACTGATTACGCTGAAAGGTCCAGGGCGACAGGGCGGCTGGGGCAAGACGCGGCTGGAAATCGAAGCGGCATGGTCGCGCAAAGCGTTGCAGCGCGTTCTACGCGAGCTGCGTGCGCGGGGCATCCGCGTGCGCGTGGGAAATGCCGAGTTCGAAAGCGACGACCCATTGGAAACAATTGAGGAGTTGGGTTTCCAAGTCATTCAAGATCGTCAAACGAATCGGCTCATCCGGAATGTTCTGAAAAAGAACGTTACAAGCAAAACGGTCGTTGCCGAATTGGCGATTGATTCCGTATCGTACCATTTCGGCAAACAAATCGTTTGCCTGCACGAGATCGAAATCGAATCCAAAACCAAGAATGGCAAAGCGGCGGGGCTGGCGACGTTGTTGGAAAATCTTATCGAGATGTACCAGCCGGCGTTGCAAGAATGGAAAAGCAAGTTGGCGACCGGCAGAGCATTGGGCGAGTTGTCGAAAAATAGCGTGTTCAGAAAATTGATTGGGCGCGGCGGCAACCTAAAGCCCGCCGCGTTGGATGCGATTGGCAAGCATCTGGCAACATGAGTGATTCTCATTCTCTCGACGATCTCTCGCTCGCCGAACTCGAAGCGCTCGTTGAACAAAAACGACGCATCGAGCGCGCGCGGCAATTCGCCGAAAACGGCGAAGGACGCCGCTTTCGCCCGGTCACGGTCAGCGCATCTGATTCCAAACCGCGCGCGCGCCGCAAACCCAAAAGTTTATTCGACCGCGTTTTGTTTTTGGTCGAAGTCGTCGCGGTCGTGGGGCTGATCGCGATTAGTGCGACTGCGTTTTTGAATTTGCAAACACAAAATCAAGAATCGGCACAAGCCGCGCGCGCGCCGGTCGCGTCTGCCGCGGGCGTGCCGGCGGGACAAGAATTGCCCGGTTCATCGTTTCCGCCGGCGAATCCCGTCAACGAATTGCCCGGCAGTTCATTTCCGCCCGAGCCCGCGCCGGCGGCGTTAGGATTGCAATTGAAGTCTATCGCCGCGTTGCCGGTGCCAACGCCGGGACCGCGCTCGCCGACGCGCATCGTCATTCCGGCGATCGGCGTGGATTGGCCCGTCGTGCAAGGTGATAGCTGGGAAGAATTGAAGCAAGGCATCGGTCAGCGGATCGGCGCGGCGAATCCGGGCGAACGCGGCAATTTGATTTTGTCGGGGCATAACGATGTGTACGGCGAGCCGTTTCGCGATTTGGAAAAATTGGAAGTCGGCAAAGAAATTTTGGTGTACGCCGGGCAGAATGCGTTTCGGTATGTCGTGAAAGCGCGGCGCATCGTGACGCCAAACGATCTTTCGCCGCTGGCTGTCTCGCGCAATCCAATCATTACTTTGATTACGTGCACGCCGTATCGGATTGATACGCATCGGTTGATTGTGGTGGGGGAATTGGCGAATTGATTGAACCTGTCATTGCGAGGAGCCGTTTTTGCGACGAAGCAATCCCCGAGTTTCAAGACGGGGAAGGATATCGCTCTGCAATTGCGGCTTGGGGATTGCTTCGCAAAGAC
>JACQGS010000203.1 GCA_016199405.1 Chloroflexota bacterium
CGCGGCGAAGATCAGCGCGATCTGGAACGCTTGCGCCAGCGCGCGGAACTTGCCGAGATTCAATTTCAACTGCCCGCCCAACAAAAAGAGCTCGCCGCGGTCGAGCAAAAACTTGCGCTGATAGATTTGCGCGGTGCCGTCGCCGGCGCGGTGAGTGAATTGCAAGCGGTCGAGCAACTCGACGCGCAGATGCGCGCGCTTGCGTCCAAGCGCGATGTCGCCGCGCAAAAAGTTGAGCAGTTGAACGCGTTGCGCGAAGCGATGGGAAACGTCAAAGACGCGTTGGATACTTTCGAGCGCGCGGAAGAAAATGCGCGCGAGGTTGCACGCGTGCAAGCCGAATATGCCGACGCCGCGCGCGCGGCAACCGACGCGCCGAATCTGCAATCCCGCGCGAATGGTTTGCGGCGATTGCTCGGTTTCGTTCAGCGGCTGGAGCAAATTCGCGTTGCGGGCGAACGATACGCGCAACGCGCGGAACTGCTTTCGGCAAGCGGCGAGCGCGTAAGCGAATTGCATTCCAGCGTCACCCGCGACGAACAATCGCTCGCGCAACTCGAAACGCGTTTGCGCGAGTCCGAAATCGGCGAGGCGTTGGGCGAATGGATCGCGGCGAAGCGCGCGGCATCACCCGAACTGGACGCGTCGGTCGCGCTGAAAGAAAAGCAAACCGCGCGCGACAAAATTTCGCGCCGTTTGCGCGTCGAGGTGTACGCGCTTGCCGCGCTGCTTTTTGTTTTCGTCGCCGCAACGGTACTGATTCAATGGTTCGCGCTTTTGGCAGTGGGAGTTTTGATTTTGCTCGCGTGGCGCGCCTCGTCGCTGTGGCGAGAAGTTGCGCGCGCGTCGGAAGAACTGGGACGCGCGCAGGGCGAAGCCAAAGCGCGGCGGGATGTGGGCGAAGCGCAAATCGAGCAATTGAAGCAAGCCGAATCGCGGCTCGCGCGATTGCAAGTTGAAATCCCGGCAACGATTGACCTCGCGCAGTCGCGGCGCGGGATGATTGCGCGTGAGATGAATAATCAAGACGGCGCTGAACTACGCGCGGGGCATGATGCGCTCGCCAAACGCTTGTCCGAGGCGCGCGCAGTGCTGGGTGAATTGACGCGGCAGAATGAAATCGCGGACGCGGCAGAGGTAGAGCGCGAACAACGCGAAAGTACGCGAAAGGCGCGAAAGTCGGACGAGACTTTAGAACGGTGGAAGCCGCGCACCGAAAAACTCGCGCAATCGCTTGGAGTTGAAGCCGACGCGGAAAAAATTCAGCGCGCGATTTTTCAACTCGAAGCGCAGAGTGACGAGATCCAACGGCGCGCGCGCGAGGCAGCGCGGCTGAAAGCTGAGATTGCACGGCGCGCGGAGCAAAGCCAAGCGTTGTGGGTGCGCGTGCGCGCGGCGTACGAAAATGCGCGCACCGCGAAAGCGGATGCGGCAACTTGGAATCCATCGCTCGTGGCGGAGGATTACACGGCGTTCGGAAAAGATTTGCGCGCCGAGTACGATGCGCTCGGCGGCGAAGCGGCGATGAAAGCCGCGCGCGAGATCGAGGGCGAACTCGGGCGCGTGCAAGGGCAGCATGCGACGCGCGCTCAAAATGCGGCAGCGCTGACACGGCAAATTCAAGACTTGCTGAAAGCCGGCGGGCAAGCGCGCGAAAAAGAAATGGAGTTGAAGGAACTCAAGGAACTCGAATCGCGTTTGACTCAAATGGATTTAGGCGACGAGAATGAACTGCGCGCCCAGCATCGTGAACTCGTCGGGCGCGTGCGCTCGGTGCAAGATCAGCAATCGGAATTGGAACGCGCGCTTGGGCTTGTGAACGAGGCATTGGATCGCGTGGCGTGTCGCGCGGAGTTTGAGCGTGCCGCGCGGCATGCGCGCGTGCGCGAGCGCGGCGCGGAGATCGTGCAAATCGCGCGGCGGCGCGTGATGCAAAAGGTTTTGCCGGCGACGATGGAATATATGCGCCGCATCTTGCCCGCGCTGACGCGCGACCGTTATCACGACGCGCAACTCGACGAAGAGAGTTTCAAAATCCAAGTGTGGGACGAGCGCGCCGGCCCTTCGACTAGCGCTCATGCTTCAACTACCGCTCAGCATGGCGGCGCGTGGAAAGAAAAAAATATTTTCAGCGGCGGCACACGCGATCAGTTTTCGCTGGCGTTGCGGCTCGCGTTCGCGCTCGCGACGCTCCCGCAGGAGCGCGGCGCGGCGCCGTCGTTCATTTTTCTCGATGAGCCGCTCGGTTCGTTCGATAGCGAACGCGCGGACGCGTTGATTTATTTGCTGACCGAAGGTGAGATCGCGCGCGCGTTCGATCAAATATTTCTGATTAGCCACGTGCATGTGGACGAGCGACTGTTCACGCATCGCGTGGTGTTGGAAAATGGACGCGTCGCGTTTTCGGATCTGCCGGAAAAATCGTAGCCACAGAGGGCGCAGAAGAAAAAATTGAATTTGCGCGCAATACAGCATGGGCAGGAGGTATCGCCTGCCCTTATTTGTTGGACTACCCAACACTTTTATAGTCCCACGATCAGATCGAGCGCGATTTTCCCCGCGCCAGTGAAGAGCAGCGCCAGTGCCCCTCCCAACAGCGCAAAGTCGAACTCCCAACTGGCGCCCTGCTGAGCCGTGAAACTTCCCTTCATAAAGCGCCGCTTGGCGACGAAGATTGCCACGAGCATATCAATGGCGAAGCCAACCGCCAAGATGCGCGTGCCCAGCCCCAAGATGAGTAGCGCCGCGCCGACCGTCTCTAGCAGGGCAACGACCCAACCGAAGAATGTGGGCAACGGGATACCCATCTGCTTCAAGAAACCGCCGAAGCCCGCCGGACCTTTCATCGGCCCGTTGGGATTGAGTTTGGGCCAGCCGTGGACGATGAAGATGATCCCCATCGCAACGCGCACGATCAGCAGCCCCACATCACTGAAGGGAGCGAAGATATTTTCTAACAAGGTGTCCTCCTGACGCTAGTTAGCGTCACAGTATTATTTGAATACCTACTATCTATAGTATAGGAAAAACCGCCGGCTTGTCAAGTTATGGCAGAATAGGTATAATGGAAGAGGGGAAGGGAGAAGATGATATGGCAGGCAAGAAAAAGGAACGTTGCCCGGTTGAAGAGGCGGTCAAGATTCTCGGCGGCAAGTGGGTCTTTCTGATCGTCCGCGATTTGAGCGACGGCAAACAGCGCTTTAGCGACCTCCAACGTTCGCTGGGCATTAGTCCGCGCGTATTGTCGACGCGGCTGGATGAATTGGAAAAAGCCGGCGTGCTGAACCGGCAATGCTTTGCCGAGGTGCCGCCGCGCGTCGAGTACACGCTGACGGCAAAAGGGCGCGCGCTCGTTCCGGTGATCGAAGAGATGCGCGCATTTGGTCGGCGATTGATTTAGAAGCGAGGGAAAAATGGTTGTCCAACTGAAACCTCAACCGACAATTGAGAAAGCATGGACGCCGCCGCCTCAGGGCGAGTGGACCTATGCGGATTTTCTGCGACTCGAAGAGGATGGCTGGCGCTACGAAGTCATTCAAGGAGATTTGCACATGTCCCCACCGCCAAGCGAACAACATCAGTCAATTTCAGCGGAATTGTTCTATGTGTCAGGGTTCGCGACATCGTAGACACTTTTGGGTCACGACATCGTGAACAGTGTCGAGTTAAAACGAATGTCACGATCATAACAAAATGGGTTCATGCTACTCCTCAAAGGAGTAACCATGAA
>JACQGS010000196.1 GCA_016199405.1 Chloroflexota bacterium
GGTCGGCAACGCGCCGCGCGAACAACTCGCCGCGCTTCCCGCGGTCGGGAATACGCTCTTCGAGAACGGACATGCGACGCTGTACTCTAGCGACGTGCCGCGCACGATGGCGGGCTTGTTTGCGTTGGTTTCCGCCAACGCGCTCGCGTTCCAAGACATGACGGTGCGCCAAGCCACGCTGGAAGATGTCTTTCTCAAATTGACGGGACGGAGAATACGAGCATGAAATCCATCATTGCGCTTTATCTTGCCCAAGCAAAAGAATCTCTACGCGACCGCTCTACGCTGCTTTTTGTGATCCTTCTGCCCATTGCCTTTGCAATTTTCTTTGGGCTTGCGTTCTCTGGTGGAGGTGGATTCACCTTGCAACTCGGCGTGGCAAATGAAGACGCGGGAGCGGCAGGCGCGGAATTTGTCAAAGCGCTGCAATCGCCCGAGACGGCGAAAGTAATGGGCGTGCAGGTTGGTTCGCGTCAAGAACTGCTCGCGAAATTGGACAAGACCGACCTGCACGTGGTCGTCGTTCTGCCCAGCACTTTGAGCGTAACGTTCGCGGCGCGGCAATCAACGCCAGTCCAAGTCTATTTCGATCCGACGCGCCAAACGTCCGCGCTCGGCTTGCAAAGCGTCCGCATCTTGTTGGACGAAGCGAATCTGCAACTCGCCGGCGCGCCGCGCTTGTTCACGATGAGCGAGCAAACGGTGCAATCGCACCCGCCGCGCACGATTGACTTTTATATGGCAGGGATGCTGGGCGTGGCGTTGTTGTGGCTCGGAGTTTTTGGCGTCGCCCAACCGATCGTCGCACAACGCGATCAACAGATTCTGCGCCGCATCGGCATCACCGCGATTACGCGCGCGCAACTGCTCGTCGCCGAAGCGAGTTGGCGGATGAGCATTGGGCTGCTGCAAGCCGCGATTTTTCTGGTCGTCGGTTATTTCGGTTTTCAAGTCGTGGTGGCAAACTGGCTGCCGTTCGCGGGCGCGGTGTTGCTCGGCACGGCGGTCTTTGTCAGTTTTGGGTACGTGATCGCCGGCATTGCGCGTACGTCCGAGAGCGCGATGGCAATCGCGCAACTGCTGAACTTTCCGATGATGATGCTGTCGGGCAGCATTTTTCCCGCCGAGATGCTTCCCGATTTCTTCAAGCCGATTGTGAACGCCCTGCCGCTGACGTATCTGAGCGATTTGTTGCGCCAAACGATGGTCGGCGCCGCGGCGACGAATCCAATGGCGTTAGATTTCGCGGTGCTCGGCGGATGGCTTATCGTGCTGGCTCTGCTCGCGGCAAAGTTGTGGAAGTGGGAATGAAACTCCAATACTTCAAGTCGCACTCGATGCGGCGGGGAAGCCCTCTGCCGATGATTGCACCCGCACCGCGCACGACCGCGTGATGGTGCGGATTGAAAGGTGTAACCATGCAAAACACACCACCTGAAATTATCGCCGCGAATATTGTGTTCATCGTTTTCTGGATGCTCGTCACGGCAGTTGTTTGGATATTCGGGCAGCGCTGGGAACGCACACGCGCGTTTCGCGAGCGTATGCTCGCGCAATGGAAACCGGCGCTGGCGATCACGGTGATCTATCTGGCAAGCAACGTATTAGGCGGCCGCAGTCCGATCAACTTGTACGCGTTCGCGATATTCTGCCAAGTGTTGATCGGGCTTGCCATCGCACGCAATATCGCCGGCTATGAACCGTTGCCGGTGGCGCGATCTCTGACGCGGCGCGAACGCGTGGCGCGCACCCTCGCGCTGTTCGCTGTGATTAGCGTGATCGCCGGCGTCGTTGGATTGTTGATCGGCAGTATCGGGCTGGGCATCGCGCAAAGCATCTTTCACGAAACGAGTTATCCGCGCGCGGCAGGGCACATGTTTTTGGATAACCAAATTCAGAGGTTTTTCCAATTTCTGTGGGGCGCGGGCATCGCGGAGGAGACGACCTATCGGTTGGTCGCGTTGTCGTTCGTGTGGGCGCTCATGGGGCGCCGAGGATTGGCGATTTTCGTTTCCGCAATTCTCTTCGCCGCGTATCATCTCTCGCCATTGGATGGAATGTATCTAAAATTTTGGCAGTATCCCGTTTCGCAATTCTTGGCGTCTGCGCTCATTGGAATTGTGTGGGGTTATCTGTTCGTCAAGCGGGGCTATGAAACTACCGTGCTGGCGCACACGCTGAGCGATTGGATCCCGGTGCTGTTGTTCATGTGAGAGGCGCGTTACCAAAAGAGAAAACGGAGAACAGGATGAATAACAAACCACTCGCGAACATGACTTTCGACACATCCCAAAACGCGCCGCGCGTGGTATCCTCGCGGCAAATTCAAGGAGGCAGAAGCAAAATGCAGACTCAAAATCATCTGTCCGGTGCGGACAAGAAACGGCAAGAACAGGTCATCGGTGGCGCAGTCCTCGTCATCATCGGCGTGCTCTTGCTCCTTGGGCAACTCGTCCCGTCAGCGCCGTTCGCGGGATTCTTTATGCTCGCGATTGGCGCGCTGATGCTCTCGGCGGGCATCGTCACGCGGATGAACGGCTGGCTGATTCCGGGCGGAATCCTGAGCGGCATCGGACTGGGCGTCGCGTTGATGGAAAGCGTGTACGCGGGCGCGCCGAGCGATTTCAAGGGCGGGATCTTTCTGCTCGCGTTCGCCTTCGGCTGGGCGCTCATCACGATTCTCTCCGCGCTCGTCACGCGGCGTACCATCTATTGGTCCCTCGTCGTCGGCGCGATCCTCGCGACGATCGGCGGCGCGCTCGTGATCGGCGGCGCGGCGCTGGACGCGCTCAACGCGCTCGAAAAAGTGTGGCCCCTGTTCTTGATTGCCGCGGGCGCGTGGGTGATTTGGAAACGCGGCAAGTAGTAATCAGTTTTCAGTAATCAGTTTTCAGTAATCAGTTGCCAGTAGTCAGTGACCAGTCGGCGGTGATAACTGCTCACTGTTGACTGATAACTGTTGACTGATCACTGCTCACGGGGATTCTCATGTCCAACATCATCGAAGTGCACGACCTCACAAAAAAA
>JACQGS010000195.1 GCA_016199405.1 Chloroflexota bacterium
ACTTTTCCCCGCGCAAGAACAGGGTTGACCGTGGGCGCGCCAACAGATGTCGCCGTACGCGCAGGGAGCGCGGTCGCCGCCGCGGGAGCGGTTGTCGCCGTAGAAACAGGAAGCGCGGGCGCAGTGGTTGCCGCAAGAACGGTTGTCGCCGTAGACACGGGAAGCGCAGGCGCGGTGGTTGGCGCTGACGTCGCGGTTGGTATACCCTTTCCGCGGCACGCGGAGAGCATGACAACCAAAGCCGCGCTTCCGATGAGTACGCTGCCCATCCAAAGAACAAGTCGCAATTTCATAAAGTTTCCTCTCCTGATAATTGGTCGTGTAGATGCCGCCTTCGGCGGATGGATTCGCTTCGCTCACCACATGGTTTACACTGAGCCCTTCATTCCTCAGGGTAAACTCCGTGAATGTGTACAGCGCAGGCGCTTGGCATGGCTGCCGATACGACAGGGCAAATTAGTTGTGGCACTGTGCCGCTGTGGCACTTGTTACTTTCCCGCTCCCGTTGGCGCGCCAAAAGTCAAAGAAGACCGTCTCGTCGAACGCCTCATTGAGCGCGTGGCTTTGGTTCTTGAACTCTACATACTCGGACGCGATGCCCACCTTTAACAAGCCCGCATGGGTGGTCTGCACGTCCTCTTTCCAATCATAGTCCTCAGAGCCGACGCCGTTGAAGACCGCGTGACCGCACAACGCTTTAGCCCATCGCTCCGGCGTGCTGAGTCTCGGGAACAGCCCGGGGGCGCCCAACAGCGTCACAAAACGCTCAGGATGCTGGAGCATCAGCTCGAAGGCAACATAGCCGCCGTTGGAAAAGCCGGCGATGTGGACCTGCTTGGGGTCGCCGCCGTAGCAGGCGAGCACCTCGTCCAGTATCTTGAAGGTCCGCTGTGCTTCCCCGGGGTCGTTGTACTCCAGGTCAATTGAGTACGGCATCACGGCGCGGAAATCATCCACCCCCTTGCCGCCGGAGAGGTAGTTTGCCCATATCCGCTGGGCACTGCGCCGACTACCCGAGCCCCCTCCCAAGAACACGATAGTCGGGACATTAGGGTTGTCCTGCTTTGGATGGTGGACGAAGTACGGTCCGGCGGGCGTGCCAATGATCTCCTGCGGCTCTCCCTTCTCCGGTGCCAGGCAGTACATTGGCGCGCCGGGCGGCATCCAGGCCAAGATGGGCGTTTGCGTCGGAGTCGGCGTGAGCATCGGTCTGACGGTAGGTAAAGGAGTGGAAGTTGGCATTGGGTCCCGCGTAACCGACGCCGCAAGAGCGGGAGTCGCTTGCGGCGTAGCTCCAAGTTGAGCCGGGCTTGCGCAAGCGGTTTCCAAAAGCATCACTGCACCGACCAGCCAAGCCAAGAACTTCATCACGCTCGTCTATCCTCTCTCAATCGCATCATTGGTTGGGCGTGCCCTGCTTTGTGAATAGTTGAGGGCACGCCCGGATCACGGTTACTTTGCAGTGTTCGGGCAGCCGCGCTACTTTGCCGCAGCCGCTTGGACAATCCCGAGCCGAGTCTTGTACATTGCTGGTTGAGGACCGCCATGATCGGCGAGTACCTCACCTTTCCAGTCCGCGCTGTACCGGACGAAAGCGCCCGAGTGGGTGTTCCCACCGTGTGGGCTATCGATGTAGGTTTTCACCTTTCTAGTGGCAAGGTCCAGGACAATAGTCTCCGTGCCTGCCTGGTTGCTCACCCAGAGTTCGTTCACCTTGGGGTCCGGGTGCAAAAAGCCATGGTCAATGCTGCTGGCGTGCCCAAGCAGCGGGATTGGGTTAATGATGCCGCGCTTGGGCGTGAAGGTCTTCAGGTCAATGACCCCTATCGTGCTACCGGTATTGTGGCTTCCTTCGCCCTTGCCGATAGTATAAAGCTCTGTCTCGTCCCAGTTCATAGCCAGCCCGTATGGTCCCGCCACGCCGGCGCTGGTTTTGCCGACAATCTTGTTCGTTGCTGTTTCGATCTTGACCGTCATGCTCTCTTCGGCGTCGTTAACGTAAAGGAACTTGCCATCCGCCGAGTGTGCCATGCCGATTAGATGTTGCCCAACGCCTGGGATAATGGTCACCGCATACGTGTCAAGGTTGATTTTCGCCACCCCAGCAACCTCCTTGGCAACGTCCGCCCAGGCTGCCATCTTGAGTCCAACGTACAGGAACTTGCGGGCTGGGTCCACCGTCAGGAACGGGTGACCCATCCAGTACCCGGTATCTTCGACGGTGATCGCCTTTACAACCCTGTTGTTGTCTTTCGGGTCAATGATAAAGTGGGGACCGCCGTTAGAGCCGAACCCGTACTCCAGCACGACGCGGTCTTGCCCTTTGTTGTCCACGAACGAGATGACATGGTGGAGCCGTTGAGTGCGCTTGGATCCTTGGAACATGCTTTCTTGCTTCAATATCTGGGCGAGCTTCAGCGTCCTGACATTGATGACGAGGGTGATATCCTCCACAGTTTTCCCATCTTGCAACAGCCGGACACCCTCAAGGTAAGCCCATTTCCCGTCAGGCGACACGCCTAAGGTATGTGGCGAAATTTTCGCTCCCAGGTCGTAACTCGCCGACGCGATAACCTGTTTCGAGGAGGCATCGATGACTTGCAGGCCCGCGAACAGGGTTTGCCCATCATTGCCCGTACCACCTTCGCTGGCCATGTACACCATGGGGTGGGCTTTGACATCAAAGGCATCCGGACCAGCAGAGTCCAACGTAGCGAGGAGCTGCAATCCACCGCGGGTGGACTCGGTTGTGTTCCAGCCAGTGGGCTGCGCTCCCGGCGCCGCCGGCTGGAGCTGCCCCGCCTGGATGACGGTGCTGGGTGACAACCCCTTGACCTGGTTCTGGAGTTGGTTTACCTGTTGCTCTTTGGCGGCGGCTTCCTGCTCCTTGGCTTGGAGTTGCGCCTTGACAGCGTCCAAGTCCTTCTGGGAAACGCCAGCCGGCGCGCATGCAACGGCAACCAACGCGAGTAGTATCAGAGCGCCCCCTCGCAAGAGGGATCTTTTATTGACGAGTTGCAACATTTTCTTTCTCCTTCAGAAAGTATGGTTCTCTTGGCTTTTCAGTTCGTCGCGTGTTACCATAGGAATGTCTTTGTCACATCACCTCCGTTTCCTTCGTTGGCGTAACTGCTCAAGGTAACCACAAAGGTCGAGTGGTTACGTCATTCAAAAATATCCATTTGCAGTTGAATTTTGGTCTGCTTGCCCGCCAGACTTATCGCTAACTCTACTTCCCATTCACCCGGCATGTCGAAACCAAGTTCAAAAACATGGTGTCCTCCGTCCGAACGCAAAGGTGCAGAACGGATCGTCCCGTGATCCATATAGCGCATTGCCCCGGTCAGTTGGACATTGGCATCCTCGACCGGCTTGGACGTTGCCTGATGGTACAAATACAAGTCAATGCGACGGCTGTAACGTTCCTCGCCGCGTTCAACATTTATTTTGGCGATTACATCCCCGGCTACCGGCGCCTCGCCGCCATTCACAAACTCGCGAGGAATTCCACCAACCACCAGTGCCAGCATATCCGGGATCCCTCGATTGGTCTTTGCCGGCGCCGCTGGTGCCCTTGCGTCTACGCTAGGCAGGGCGAAGATCGAGTCCGGGGTTTTGCCAGGCGAAAAAACGACGGTGAACACGGCAAGTAGTAGCAAAAGTAGCATGAGGCTTTGTTTCATGGATAGCCCAAAACTGTACAAATGTTAGAGAAAATCACTTTTCCGGATTTTGATTTAAGTCGGATATGTGCCCTTTTCCCCATTGCGACCGATTGCCTTCCGGATCACATCTACGATTTCTTCAGAGTTGGTGACGGACTGCTGTTCACTGGATAAGATCGTCACGTTGCTGCTTTCCAGCTCGAGGCGCAGGATCGTCATGCCGGGATTTTCTCTGAGTAGCTGCGCCGCGCCGGGAAAATCGCCGAGGGCTTTGTCGCCGCTGTCGAAGATGATTACGCTTGGACGAAGGGCACTCATCTGCCGCAGGGCATCAGGAAGGGCTGGATTTATTCGCACGACCTCCAAACCGACTTTCCGATTCAAACTCGATTCCAAACCCGCGATGAATAGGGATTTGCCGCACAGAATCGCAACTTGCCGCGTTTTCATCAATCATCTTGCCTTTCATTCGCACGGGTCCGCGCCGTACGATGTATACCGAAACGCGAGAAAATAGCGAATGACCTTTTCCGCTTCGGCTGGCGACAAATTGGCTTGGCTCGTTTTGTCAATCGCCCATACGATCAGCGCTTCGTCGGTGATCAAGTCCTTGATAAGCTGATTCCATTGAATCGGCTCGCGGCTGCGCATTTTCGCGATAAAGAGCATGCGCCCTTCTTCCAGCACCGTTGCCGGAGTTTTCCGGTCATAGGTAATCTTTTTCAAATCCACGACCGTCGGCGCCGCCTTTACGCTCAGATTGCTTTCAGGTGCTGAGGGAGTTACAGAGACCGTCGGTGCCGCCTTTACACTCAGATTGGTTTCAGGTGCTGGGGCAGTCACGGCAGCTGGGCTGCAAGCGGCAAGCGTGAGCGTTAGTAATATTGCCAGCAAATATGTTTTCATCTCGTTCCTTTCATAACCCAACGAGCAGTCTGTCGGAGAGCCCTTGTAGCATAGCGCCTTGTGCGCGTTTTCGAGGACGCCCACGAGGGGCTAGACTACCTCTCCGACAACCGGCTAGGACGCATGACCACGCTCTCACCGCCGCGCCAGCATCT
>JACQGS010000200.1 GCA_016199405.1 Chloroflexota bacterium
CTGTGGAGCGGGCGCGATACGGACAACGCGCAGCGCGCGGCAATGCGCGCGATTGCAACTAAAAAAGACTTCCGAAGTCTTGAAGACTTCGGAAGTCTCAACCTCAACGTCGCGCTCCGCAAACTCGTCAGCCGCGACATTCTTGACGCGCCCCCTCGCCCGTCGGAGGCGGGAGAGGGATGGGGTGAGGGTTATCGCTTCCGCGTTGAACTCGTACGGCGTTGGGTTCAAGAACGCGCGGCGTAACACCATTTGTCATTTCGAGCGAAGCGAGAAATCTCGTTGCCGCGAGAATAACGAGATTTCTCCTCGCAAACGCTTCGCGCTCGTCGAAATGACAATTCACTTCTGAAAAAAACAGGGCGACCTCCTTCGACTATGCTCAGGATGAGTCGCCCCCACTGAATACTGATTACTGATTACTGTTGACTGATTCCTGCTCACGGATTCCCCGCCCACTCAATCTCTAAATCTCTTAATCTCTCCTTTGTGGGCACGCCCTGCTCATCCCAACCCATCTGCCGATAATATTCTCGCGTCGCCGCCGCGAATTTTTCCACCGAATATTCTTGCCCCGCCAGCGGTCCCTCCGCGAACGCCTTGAAAAATCTTTTCGGCAATGTGTCGCCGGCCGCGCTCCAGCCCTCGCGCAAATTGTAGAGCCGCGCGAGCGTCGCGGCGCGTTCGCCGATTCGCAAATACTCGCGCGGCGTCATCTCCCAGCCCGTCGTCGCGTTCATCACGTCGGTCATTTGTTGCGGCGAGTACGGCAGGAAATGGCACATCACCGCGCTGTCGTAGAAATGCTTGAGGTTGCTCATCGCGACGAGCAGGCGCACCTTGTCCGCGCTCAAGTCATTCGCGGGAAGCGGAATGAGCGCGGGGTCGAGCGCGCGCAAGTTGTTCAGCCCCTCACTCTCTTTGGTGTATGCCGTATCGTGGACATTGTGCATATGGTCTGCGCCGGTCGGCGAAACCGCATAGCCGACGCCGAGTGCGGCTTTGAGGCGCGGCTCGTGCATCGGCGCTTCCTGTCCGTGCGCGTGCATCGCGAACTCTTCCGCGCCGCGTCCGACGATTTTTGCCGCGCGTGCCGCGCCTTCTGCCAGCACCGCGCCGAAACCCTCGCGCCGTGCGATCTTGTGAACCATCTGAAGCATCGCGCGCGCGTTGCCAAAGCGCAATTCGATTCCGTCCATCTCTTGCGCGGAAATCAGTTCATTCTCGAAACACTCCATCGCGAAGGCGATCGTCGCGCCCATCGAAATCGTATCGAAGCCATACGCCGCGCCCAACTCGTTCGCCTTCGCAATCGCGATCAGGTCGTCAATGCCGCTGTTCGAGCCGAGCGCGGAAAGCGATTCGTATTCGGGTCCGCCGTACAGTGGATCCACCGCGCCGTGCTCGCTCTCCTTCACCTCGACGACGCGCTTGCACCGCACTGCGCACGCATAGCACGTCTCGCGTTTGGTCAGAATCGTCGCGGTCATCGTCTGTCCGCTGATTTTTTCGTGCGCGTCGAAGTGTCCGAGACGGAAGTTGTAGGTCGGCAGTCCGCCCCCTTTGCTGAGCGAGCGCACAAAGCCCGCCGTGCCGTGCTCGCGCAGACCCGCGACCAAATCCAGATGCCCACCCATCCATTTCGAGAGCGACTGCACTCCCGCCGGATTCGCCACCTCCATCTTCGGCTTGCCTTGCGGCGCGCGCACGGCGATACCTTTCAGATTCTTCGAGCCCATCACCGCGCCCAAGCCGTTGCGCCCGACGAAATGCGAACGGTCGTTGACGATCGCGGCAAAGCGCACGCGATTTTCGCCCGCGGGACCGATGAGCGCGGTGCGGATGGCGCGGTCGTTCAACTCTGCGCGCAACGCGTCTTCCGTTTCGCCGGTCGTTTTGCCCCAGAGGTGTGACCCGTCGCGAAATTCGCAAACGCCGTCGTGAATCCAAAGATACGCCGGTTTGTCCGCTGTGCCGCTGACGATAATGCCGTCGAACCCCGCGCGTTTCAACTCTGCGCCCCAATAGCCGCCGCCTTCCGCGTTGCCAAATCCGCTGGTCAGCGGCGATTTCGCGCCCACGCCGTTGCGCCCTTGTCCGCTGAACGCCGCGCCGGTCAAGGGACCTGCCGCGAAGATGAGCAGATTGCGCGGATCGAACGCGTCGATCCCGCGCGGCAATTCTTTCAGCAAATAATACGCGATCATTCCGCGCCCGCCGAGATAGGCGCGATAAAACGCATCGTCGTGCGTTTCGATTTCCGTTTTGCGCTGCGTCAGATCGACGCGCAAGATTTTGCCGGTGTAGCCGTAGGGCATGGGCACCTCCAATTTCAGATTTCAGATTTCGGATTTCGGATTCCGGATTCCGAAGGTCTGCATTTCGCAATTGCATTTCTCTCTGATTCTTCTTGCACCGATTATACCATTCCCAAAACCTCCATGCAATTTGATTTTGCAATCCATCGCTGTTACAATCTACGCAATTCCCAATCGCCAAATCACCCGACTATCCGACTAACAGACCATCTGACTAAACATGCACCTCACCCGTCTCCTCCTCACCAACTTTCGCAACTACTCGCACCTCGAACTCGATCTCGCGCCCGGGCTCACGCTCGTGCAAGGCAATAACGCCGCCGGCAAAACCAATTTGCTCGAGGCGATTTTTTATGTGGCGACCGGGCATTCGCCGCACGCGCATGCCGAGCGCGAACTGATTCGCTGGGGCGCGGCGAGCGAGCCGATTCCGTTCGCGCACGTCGAGACGCACCTCGAAAGGAAAAATGGCGCGACGACGCGGCTCGAAATTGTTTTGGTGCAGGCGAATGTTGAAAACACTTTCAGTGAAGAAAAAAGCGAGGAGAAACAAAGTGGACGTGTCAGCAAACGCATTCGCGTCAACGGCGTCGCCAAGCGCGCGCTCGATTTGCTCGGCGAGCTGACGTGCGTTTTGTTTTTGCCCGAAGACCTTGATCTCGTTTTCGGCTCGCCCGGCGACCGCCGCCGCTATCTCGACATCACACTTTCGCAAATTGATCCGCGTTACGGTCGTGCGCTTTCCAAATACAATCAAGTGCTGGAGCAGCGCAACGGTCTCTTGCGCGAATTTCAGGATCGCAAATTCAACGCGGACGAACTCGCAGTGTGGGATTCGCAATTGATCGAAGAGGGCGCATATCTCATCGCGCGGCGGGCGGAGACGATTGAACGCTACAATAAACTCATCGCCGTTCTGCATCCGCGTCTCACCGATGCGCGCGAGCATCTCACTTTGCAATATCAATCCAACGCGCTCATCGAAGAGCCGATAACTAATTACCAATTGCCTCTTTCCGAAACCTCCACGCATCCTGAGCAGAGTGTCGAAGGCGCGGAGTCGAAGGACCCGAACATCGCTGCGCGCTTTGCGCGTCAACTCGAACTCCGCCGCGCGCGCGAACTCGGCGCGGGGCTGACGCTCGTCGGTCCGCACCGCGACGATGTCCGCTTTCTCATTCAGCGCAACTCGGACGAAAACAAAATCGACGCGACGATTTACGCCTCGCGCGGGCAAGGGCGCACGATTGCTTTATCGCTGAAACTCGCCGAAGTGGAACTGATGCGCGCGGAAACCGGCGAAGACCCGGTGCTCTTGCTCGACGATATGATGTCGGAACTCGATGCGCCGCGCCGCGCGGCTTTATCGCAAGCCGTGATTGATGCGCCGCAGGCGCTCATCACCGCGACCGATCTCGAAGATTTTTCGCCGGAGTTTTTGGCGCGGGCGCGAGTTTACGCGGCGGAGAACAACGCGCTCACGCTACAACAACAATCCACTGTAGAATGATATTGGGCGTTATGGGGAAATAACTTTTCCCACGAAGGACACGAAGCAACACGAAAACAGATTCCAATCTTTGTGTATCTTTGTGCGCCTTCGTGGGAAAATGCGCTTATTTCGCAAGTCTTTTGCTTTTCAGCCCGATTGGTCGCAGGATCAAATCCTCCGGGCACCAGTTGGTAAACGCGCTTTGCAGAATCAGCACTCCCATCAACGCAACCAGTGCAAGCCCAATGGTGCGATCCACCCAGAAGGCAATGGCGGCGAAGATCAAGAGCAGAATTCCCCGCACGATGTCTCTGCCGTTTTCCAGATGCATGGTTTCAGCTCCTTTCTGATTCTATAGACGAGAATCGGACAGGGAAAGATACGAAAAATAGAAACCCGTTTTCTCGCCTGAGGCGGAAAACGGGTTTCTAAATTTACAGCCAATCTTCGGCTTTGCAGTTGGCTCTGAGTTCATGATAGAGTTTTTCCCGCGCCCGATGCAACCGGATCTTGACCACGTCAAGCCGAACGCCGAGAATTTCGGCGATCTCGTTATTGGTCAATTCTCCCAACTCGCTGAGTTCGACCACCGTTCGATAATCCGCTGGAAGATTCCCAACGTAA
>JACQGS010000022.1 GCA_016199405.1 Chloroflexota bacterium
AAAATTTCGGGGCAAGGATTACGCGAATTGTACAGCAAGGCGCTCGCGCGCGGCAAACAGATCGCGCAAGAATTGGTGACGCGCGCGCCGCGACTCGCGTTGCCGGGAAAAAAGCAAAGCGAGTAGAATGGCAGAAGCACGCGGATCGCGCAAGGCAAATGGAAAACCAAAACGCTTGGGGCGCGCAGGGGCACGCATCGGCAGGTCCCTGTCGCCAACTCGTTCGGAGGAGGCACAGACGATGGTTGCACCGGAAATGATCGCGCTCGGGATGGTCGAGACGAAAGGTCTTGTCGGCGCGATCGAAGCGGCGGACGCGATGGTCAAAGCCGCGAATGTGAAATTGATTGGCAGTGAGTACATCGGCGGTGGATTCGTTACCGTGATGGTGCGCGGCGATGTCGGCGCGGTGAAAGCCGCGACCGATGCCGGCGCGGCGGCGGCAAAACGCGTCGGCGAACTCGTTAGTGTGCATGTGATCCCGCGACCGCATGCGGATGTCGAAGTCATTTTGCCGCAGGCGAGTAAAGGCACGATGGGCGGACGCGGCGGCAGTGCGTAATAAGGGATGAGGGCTGAAGGATGAAGAAAATAAATCGCGTTGGGCTTCATCCTTCCGCCTTCTGAATTCATCCTTTGGAAGAATGGAATTGCATTTCGCCGGAAATGCGCAAGCCGCGCGTGACGCGAGTTTTCTTGAACGCGTCCGGGAGCAATTGCACTTGCCGCCGGATGTGGATTTGAACTTCGTGGCGTTAGAAAATGCCGGCGCGGAAATCGTCTTGCGGTACGATTTGATTCTGCCGAAGGCGGTGCAAGGCGCGGAATTTGGCGCGGCGGACGGCGTGTTTGTGGATGAAGCCGCCGCCGCGCTTTTGCGTTTCCGCGCGGACGGCGCGCTGGAATCGGGACAAGTCGAATTGAAAGACGAAAAACATTTCCAATCGGTTCAAGCCCAAATAAAAAAACTCGCCGCTGCCGACGCAATCTACTCTGCCGCGCCGAATGAGACGATTGACCCGAGCGCGCTGATCGCGCAAGGTAAGCCGTGGATGGTCTCGCCGGACGCGGCGGGTCGCAAGCGATTAAAACGTGCGTTTATCCCCTGAAGGAGCAAGTATGGCGCCCGATCTGCGCGTCAATATTTTCTCAAACGATCCCAACGCAAACGGCTATGCGCTGGAGCAAGTGGCTGTGCCATCGGGCGAATCACGCTTTGCGATTCCGGGCTGGAACGGCGCGGGCGGGTTATTCGAGCCGGGCACGTCGGAATTTCAAGCGGGCGCGCTGTACGTCGTGCTCAATCGCACGGTCGAAATGTGGACCGAACTTTTCGGTGATGCGTTCAAATGGCAGCCCGGCGCGGCGACATTGCCCGTGACGCCGCGCGCGGGTAAGGATTTCAACGCGTACTATGATCGCACGGGCTTGAAATTTTTTTTCAACGACGACAAATCGACCGGGCAAACGATCTATACTTCCGAAAGCCCGGAGATCACCGCGCATGAATGCGGGCATGCCATTTTGGATGCGCGGCATCCGGATTATTGGGACTCGTTGCTGGCTGAGACGGCGGCATTTCACGAAGCGTTCGGCGATGTGTCCGCGCTGATGTTCACGTTGAGTTCGCCGGTGGTGCGCCAAAACATTCTTGCCGAGAATGGCGGCGATCTTTCCAAGAGCAACGCGGCGACGCGCCTCGCCGAGCAGTTAGCGCGCGGACTCTCGGCGGCGGGATTCGCCTCTGCGGTGACCTCGCCGAGCGCGTTGCGGGATTTTGTAAATACGTTTACCTATTCCGATCCGGACGCGTTGCCGGGACACGGGACTGCCGCGCAGTTGACTTCCGAATCGCATAACTTTGCGCGCGTATTTACTGCCGGGTTCTACGACATGCTTGTCGGAATCTACAACCAATTGCGCGCGGGCAATCCTTTGCGCGATGCCGAAGACGCGTTGGTGCAAGCGCGTGCGGAAGCGGGCAAGATCATCGCGGAAGGGCTTGATCTCGCGCCGAAAGGTGACGCGCCCTTTCGCACGATTGCGGTTTCGATGCTCAAAGCCGATGAACAATTCTTTGCCGGCAAACACGGCGACGCAATCCGGCAAGCGTTTCTCGCGCGCAAAATCATCGCGGCGAATGACGCCGATCTCGTTCAGCAAACGCAGGGCAGGGGAAATACGGTGACCGCCGCGAAGAAAATGACGACCTTGATGGAGCCGCCGGTGCGGTTGGGTCGCGCCGGCTATCGGATCGGCAAAGAATTTTCAGCGCAGGTTGCCGATTCGCTGGGGCTGACGGAATACAACTTGGTGAGCGAATTGAAAAAGCCGGACGATTCGTCGGTGATGGAATTTCGCAAAGAGCGCGAACTGGAAATGCGCGACGAGCGGCTCGGCGCAATCAACGGCGCGATCGTGAATGTGTTCGATTCGGCGACGGTCTTGGTTGATGCGAGTAAGCAAGTGGTCTCGAGTAGTGTTCTGCTTGCCGGCGATGCGCACGATCAACTCATTCAAGATCATCTCATGAAAATCGTCGAGCGTAAACGGATTTACATTGGAGACGAAGGGGAAGCGATCGATCCGAATGTGTTGATCGAGCGCCGTCAGCCGTACTATCTCGAAACGGACGCGGAGGGCAAGAAGCGCGTGCGGCGCGGGTATTATGCGTGTTGTTGAATTGAAAACGTTAGAGCGGCTCGAACGAAAGCCGCAGGTCTGGCTTGCCGCGATTATTCTCCTGGCAGGATACCTAAGATTTTGGGGAATTGATTTTGGCTTGCCATATACCATCGCCCCGGATGAGCCAACGCATTTCACGATTGCGTTACGTATGCTCAAAAATCTCGACCCCAATCCTCATTGGCTCAATTACCCCTCGCTCGTGTTTTATCTGAATGCCCTCGCGCTGGTGCCATGGTTTCTGATCAACAAGGCGTTCGGCGTTTTTCAATCGCTGGCGGATATTCCCTACCCGGAAATCGTAACGATGGGCGTGGGATTTATGAGTGTCCCGAGCGAATTTCTCCTCAGTCGCGGTTTGACGGCTTTAGTTGGCACGGCTTCGATCTATCTGGTTTACCGAATTGGGAGAGCACTTGCGCCGCGCCCTTGGCTCGCATTGCTTGCCGCGCTGTTTTTCGCGGTGTCACCGGCGAGCGTTTACAACAGCCATCTAATTCGCCCCGACACTTTTGCGGTCTTTTTTGGATTGCTGTCGGCGTATTGGGCGCTGGAAATTCTACGCGAGCCGCGCCTCCGCCATTATCTTTTTGCCGGCATTGCCGCGGGGCTAGCCGTCTCCAGCAAATATAATATGCCTTTGATTGCGCTGCCAATCATCGTCGCGCATTTTAGCAATTTTGGACGCGCCGGTTTGCGTGATCGGAAACTGTACGTTGCACTGGGCGCGAGCGCGCTTGTTTTTTTTGCGACGAGCCCGTTTGTGTTGCTGGACTTTACGCATTTTATGCAAGGCGCGGGATATGAAGTTTATGCCCAAAGTATTGGTGGACACGCCGGCACGGAAGGGGATACGGTCGCGTGGTACTTGAATTTCCTCGCCAGCACAGAAGGATTGATTTCTCTCTTGGCATTGCTCCAATCGGTTCGGATTCTGTTGAAGCGTGATAATTCCGGACTCGTTCTCTTGTCGTTTCCTCTAGCGTATTATTTGATTATCAATTTTCTCGTCGTGCGAAATGATCGCACGCTGTTGCCAGTATTGCCATTCCTTCACCTCCTCGCCGCGAATTTGGTAATGGATATTTTGCAATGGTTGCGCTGTCGGAATTCTTCGCGTCGCTGGATTACGGTCAGCGCGTTCGCGCTCTTGCTTCTGACGATGCTAATCCCTCTGTCGACGGCGTTCGCATTCAACGAGAGTCTCGTTCAAGTGGATTCGCGTTTTACAGCGCGCGAATGGCTGAATAATGCTTTGCCGCCGGCTTCGCGCCTCGCGGTGGAATCCTATACGCCGTATCTCGACACACTGCGCTATACAATTCAGGGCGTGGATGCGTTGATCGACCATGCGCCGGATTGGTACGTTCAAAATGGGTTTGAGTATTTGATCGCGAGTGAGGGAATGTACTCGCGTTTTTTTGCCAACCGAAATCGCTATGGCAACTTTGCCCAAAAATATGACAACCTCTTTAATCGCTTTTCCGAAATCAAGCGCTTCAACGACAACGGCTATGAAATCCGTGTTTTCAAAACCAATGTCATACTTCCGTCTGACCGCGTCGCGGCGCGCTTTGGCAATGACGGGGAGTTGATGGAATTGGTTGGATATGATTTGCTCGACCGGAAACCGGGCGATCCGCTGCAGTTGCGAATGTTTTGGCGCGCGCTTGGCGAAAAGCCAGAGCCCTATCAACTCGAACTCCGATTGCTCGATGCGGAAGACCGCGAGATTGGCAAGTCGAGAGAGGATTTATTTCAGGGCGGCGGTTGGCGGCTCGGAATGTTCGGTGGTGAGTGGAAAATTCATGCGCCTCCGAATATTCCTCCGGGAGCATATCGTGTTCAAGTGAGTTTGATTTGGACGCGGTACAATTATGCGCTGCCCGCCAAGAGTTGGCGGGGAGAGTTGATTGACCCGGTTTTGTTAGAGTTGTCCGTGGTGGATCAGAAATAGAATTGAGCGAAGTGAATCCGAACCTCAACAAACTTTTGGCGCGAACCGAACGGTTAATGAATGATCCTGCGCGCGTCAGCTATCGCGGCGATTATCATGTTGGCGTTGATCTTGGCACGGCGTACACTGTGCTGACCGTTCTCGACGAAAATTTTGAGCCGCTTGCCGGCGCGTATCGCTTTGCCGATGTTGTGCGCGATGGTTTGGTTGTAGACTTTGTGGGCGCCGGTGATCTTGTGCGCGAACTCAAACGCGAGCTTGAAACGCGACTCGGTTTTGAATTGGAACACGCGGCGACTGGCTTTCCGCCCGGCGTCCCGCGCGTCGAAGTGCGCGCGACGGCGAATGTTTTGCGCGCAGCGGGGTTCGAGTGCCGCGCCGAAATTGACGAGCCGACCGTCGCGAATAATGTTTTGCAAATCCGCGACGGCGCGATTGTGGACGTCGGCGGCGGCACGACCGGCATCGCGATTTTCCGCGACGGGCAAGCCATTTACACCGCCGATGAAGCGACCGGCGGCACGCATTTTACACTGGTCATCGCGGGCGCGCTGAACATTTCGTTTGAAGATGCCGAGAAACTCAAGACGAATCCGCGCGAGCATGAACGGCTGTTTCCGCTCGTGCGCCCAGTGATGGAAAAAGTTGGCTCAATTGTGGCGCGGCATATCTTGGAGTACGACGTTGAGACGATTTACTTGGTCGGCGGCGCGTCCAGTTTTCGCGGCATCGCGCCGGTGGTCCAGGAAATCACTGGCATCCCGACCAAGATTCCGGCTAATCCGTTGTTCGTGACGCCGCTCGGCATCGCGATGGGCGATCAACCCTGAATCGTCTTTTTCTCAATTTGCTTTACCGTTCGAGATTTTCAAGATGGTGTATAATCTGCACGTCGAAATGCGGGACGCGGCGACGGGAAAAATGATCGGCGAAACCGATATCGCGCCGATAACAGTTTTGGAAAAACGGAGATCCTATGGCAGACAAATTTGAACTGCGCTGTTACGCGTACCTCGACCGAATGCAACCGCAGTACGCGGCGTTCGTCGGCACGATCACGCAAGGCGATTTGCCGGTCGAGGGCATGGCGGCATTGTACATCGAGGTCGCGCCGGGCAACGAAGTATTTCGCTTGGTGGATATCGCGGTCAAAGCGACGCAAGCCAAACCGGGCGCGCAGTTGGTCGAACGCGAATTCGGGATGTTCGAAGTGCATTCATTCGAGCAAGCCGAAGTGATCGAAGCCGGCAAAATCGTTTTGGATCGGCTCGGACTCAAAGTGGGCGACCGCAAAAAACCAGAAATCGCGTCCGTGCAAGTAATCACGAACGTGGATGCCTATCAAGTGCAGTTGCTCAATCGCTTTCGACGCGGCGCAATGCTCGTTGCCGGCGAAACGTTGTTCATTCTCGAATGCGCGCCGGCGGCGTACATCAATCTCGCCGCGAACGAAGCCGAAAAATACGCGACGATCAAAATCATTCACATCTCGTCGGTCGGACGTTTTGGCAGAATGTGGCTGTCCGGCTCGGAAGCGGAAATTCTCGCGGCAAAGCAGGCGGCAGTACAAGCGCTGGAATCGATCGAGGGAGTTTAGATGCCCAAAACGATTTACACCGACCGCGATATTGACGATCTCGCGCGGCGCGGCGAAAAAGAAATCATGCTCACCGACGATGTATATTTGACCGACCTTGCGCGTGAGCGCGCGGAAAAAGCCGGCATCGCCTTGCGCGCGTCGAAAAGCGCGCCGGTTTTGCAAAAACCGGCGCCGCCGGTTGCCGGCGATACGGAGCAAGTCGTCAGCCAAGTGAAAGCGGATGTGATCGCGAAGATCGGTCCGGGCGTTGACGCGGCGATGATCGAGCGGATCGTCCGGCGCGTCGTGGGTCAGTTGTCGGGCTAGAGATTAGAAGTTAGAAATTGGAAGTTAGAACTGACTCGCTCGCGACATCCAACTTCCAACTTCCAACTTCCATCCTCCAACATCCAAAATCATGATACTCGGTCAAGTCGTCGGCGAGGTGATCGCAACGATCAAAGATGAATCACTGATTGGGCGCAAGTTGCTGATCACGCAGTTGCTCAACCAAAAACGCGAACCGATCGGTCGCCCGCAAGTTGCGATTGAGGTTGTAGACGCCGGCAGCGGCGATTTTGTTTTTCTTGTGCGCGCCCGCGATGCGTCGTTTGCCGTCGTGCCGAATGCGCCGGCGGACTTGGCAATTGTGGGCGTAATTGACCATTGGGACGCCGTTGATCCGGACAGTTTGGAAATGCCGTTTGGGCATACCGCTTTTACGTAATACGCAACACGAACTATGTATTTCGTACGGCGTATTCCGTTTGGTTCAAGATCATGTTAATTGCCAAAGTAATCGGCACAATAGTTTCGACCATCAAGCATCCGGCGTACGCCGCGCGAAAAATAATGCTCGTGCAGGCACTGCACCTGACCGGCGAAAAATCGGAGGATGCGTTTGTCGCGGTGGACTTGGCGCAAGCCGGCATTGGCGATGTGGTGCTGGTTTGTCAAGAGGGCGGATCGACGCGTCAAATCATGGGCTTGAAAGATCAACCTGTCCGTTCCTCGATTGTGGGCGTGATTGATTCGGTGAATTTGAAAGCGTAGGGGCAACTCTTGTGGTTGCCCTGCGGAGGTGGTTGTGGCAGAACTAACCGAACAAGATGTGAGTAATATCGTTCAATCCGTTCTCGCCGAATTAAAAACGCGGCAGAGTCCGGGCTCCGTCACGCCCGGTCAGGTCGGCGTGTTTCAAGATATTACTTCTGCCGCGACTGCCGCGCAGCGCGCGCAGAAAATTTGGATCGCGTTGCCGCTCGAAAAGCGCAAAGAGATCATCGGACATTTGCGCGAACGGTTGCGCGAGAACGCGCAGGTGTTGGCGTGGGCGGCGTGGCGCGAAACTGGCCTGGGGCGCTACGAAGACAAAATCGAAAAAAATTTGCTGAACATCAACAAAGTGCCGGGTATCGAAGACTTGGAACCGATTGCGTGGAGCGGCGATCGCGGCTTGACCTTGATGGAGCGCGCGCCGTTCGGTGTTATCGGCTCGATCACGCCGACGACGAACCCCGCCGCGACCGTCATCGGCAATTCGATTGCGATCATTGCCGGCGGCAACGCCGTCGTCTTCAATCCCCATCCCTCCGCGAAAGAATGCTCGGCGCGCGCGATTGTCACGATCAATCAAGCGATCATCGAAGCCGGCGGTCCGGCGAATTTGGTGACGGGCGTCGTGAATCCCACGATCGAGAGCGCGCAAGAGTTGATGAAGCATCCCGGCACCGCGCTCACGCTGGTTACCGGCGGCGGCGAAGTGGTCAAGGTCGCGATGAGTTCCGGCAAACGCGCGATCTGCGCCGGACCCGGCAACCCGCCCGTCGTCGTGGACGAAACCGCCGATCTCGAACTTGCGGCGAAGGGCATCCTCAAAGGCGCGTCGTTCGACAACAATATTATTTGCACCGACGAAAAAATTTGCGCGGTTGTCGAATCGGTCGCGGATCAATTGATCAGCAATTTGCGCGGGCTTGGCGCGCGCATTTTGACTGCCGACGAATTGCAGCGCCTCGAAAAAGTAATTTTCTCCGAGCCGATGCAGCCGGGCAAAATGACCGGCTTGAACAAAAAAATGATCGGGCAAAATCCAGCAGTGATTCTAAAAGAAATCGGCGTGACGGTTGGCGATGAGGTACGGCTCGCGATCGCGCAGGTGCCGCGCGAGCATACGCTCGTATGGACCGAACAGATGATGCCGATTTTTCCAATCGTGCGCGTGAAAAATGCGGACGAGGCGATTGATTTCGGTCTCGCGGCAGAAGGCAACCGCCGGCATACGGCGGTGATGTACTCGCGCCAGCTCGACAATTTGTCGCGCATGGCAAAAGAATCGAACGTTTCGATCTTCGTCAAGAACGGTCCGAATCTTGCCGGCTTGGGTTATGGCGGCGAGGGCTTTTGCTCGTTCTCGATTGCCGGCACAACCGGCGAAGGCATGACGCGCCCGCGCACGTTCACGCGCGAGCGACGGTGTACGTTGGTGGATTCGTTCCGGATTGTGTGAACAGGAGGCGTAGAATGATTCGCAAATTGCCCAGTTCGAAATCCGCGCCGCCAACGCGCAAGCCGCGCAAGTTGAGAGAGCGCGCGGTAACGTACAAGACGCGTCAGCGCGGTCGCTCGCGTCCTATTCGCTATCCGCCGATTCCGATCAAGCCGAATGAGTGGGACAAATACCGCGGAGAGACGATTGCGTTGGCAGATGGTAAAATCCTAGCGCACGGGCTTGATTTGGACCACGTTCTGCAGGAGGTTTGGGAAAAGTACGGGAAAAAGCCAAGCCAAGTAGGACTACTGAAGGTGCCGAAGGCGAGGCACAAACTACTATGAAGACCGTCGCCCGATTTCCGTATTCTCCCGGCTTTGACCCCGACTTTGGGCTTGTCTTCGAACCAATTATTCCGGTGGTCTTCGTTCTTGATGAGATTACGCTGGAATTCTATCCGTACCTGGATTCTGGCGCTGACATTACTGTCTTGCCGTACAGATTTGGCGCAGAACTGGGTTTGTCTGCGGCAGAAGGAATCCCGCTTGAGTTCACAGGCGAAGGTGGCGGTATAGTTCCTCTCACGATTCACCGCGTTGGGTTGAGAATCGGCGAGAGCAACATCGTCCCAGTGCGGGTCGGTTGGGCACAGACGGAGGGCGCGAGTCTTCTGCTCGGTCGCCTTGACGTTTTCAACCATTTCACTTTTGAATTCAACCACGCCAAGCAAGAAATCCGCGTCAAACAATGACCCCCCTCGAATTTCCAAAAGGGTTTTTGTGGGGCACTGCAACTGCCGCGCATCAAGTGGAAGGCGGCAATGATAACAACGATTGGTGGGATTGGGAGCAAACGCCCGGGCATATCAAGAATGGCGATAAATCAACCGTCGCCTGCGATTGGTGGAACGGCGAACGCTATCGCCAAGATTTCGATCTCGCGCAATCGCTGAACACTAACGCGCATCGCCTCTCGATCGAATGGTCGCGCGTCGAGCCGCGCGAAGGTGTATGGAGCGATGCCGCGTTTTCTTTTTATCGCCGCGTGCTTGCCGCGTTGCGCGAGCGCGGCATCACGCCGCTCGTGACGCTGCATCATTTTACAAATCCGCGCTGGCTCGCGCAAAAAGGCGCGTGGGAAGCGCGCGCGGTGGTGCCGCTGTTTGAGCGCTACGCCACGCGCGTCGTTCAGGAACTCGGCGACCTGTGCGATTTTTGGGTGACGATCAACGAGCCGACGGTTTACCTCTACGCTGGCTATGTAAATGGTAGTTGGACCCCCGGCAAGAAAAATTTTTCGCTCGCGATGCGCGTCGGTGAGAATATGTTGCGCGCACATGTCGCCGCGTATCATGCGATTCATCGCGTTCAGCCGCACGCGCGCGTTGGCTTGGCGAATAGCATTACGCCGCTCGTGCCGGCGAATCCGCGGTTGTGGCTCAATCGAACGCTCGCCGCGTTTCAGCATCGCACGTACAATCATTTGCTTTTGCTCGCGCTGCAAGACGGTCGCTTGCATTTTCCGATGGGGAATGCGCGTATTCCCGAAGCGATGGGCGCGCAGGATTTCATCGGCGTAAATTATTATTTTTCGCGCCGCATCGCGATTGACCTCGCGCAGCCCGCGCAGCTTTTTGCGCGGCCACTGCCGCCGCGACCGTGGGGTGTGTCGTACGATGCGGAATTGAACGAATGGTTCGGCAAAGGCGAAATAAATCCGGACGCGTTTGTGGAAACGCTGAAATGGTGCGCGCGCTTCGGCAAGCCGATTTTTGTGACGGAGAACGGCATTTGCGACCGGGACGATGATTTTCGCCCGCGCTACTTGGTACAGCATCTCGCCGCGATGCATCGCGCGATTGGAAACGGCGCGCCGGTGCGCGGCTATTTTTATTGGTCGCTCATAGATAATTTTGAATGGGCAGAGGGCTATGCGTTGCGGTTTGGATTGATTCGAAACGATTTTGCGACGCAAACGCGCACCCCCAAACCAAGCGCGCATCTGTATGCGCGCATCGCGCGCGAGAATGCGCTCGCGGCTGACGTGATGGAACAGTAACCGCGCGGGTAGAAAAGGAGAGCGTTATGATTCCAGACGTGTTGACTTTGCAGCAACTGGCTGCCTATCTGCAATTGCCCAAAAACCAAGTTCAACGCCAAGTGGCAAACGGAGAAATTCCCGCGGCAAGAATTGGCAGGACATGGCGCGTTCGCAAGTCCTTGATTGACCAATGGCTGGACAAGCAATCAAGCTTCACTCCGCAAACATTCGACCGAATGGTCGTTGAGGTGCGGCAAGGGATGCGCCGGGCTGGAATTCGGACACAATCAGATGCAGATCGTTTGCTTGCCAAGATTCGCACCGCGAGAGTTTCTCGGCGTGTTTCAAATGACAAAACGGAGTTGAGAGTTGCTGGTTGAAGAGCAACTGCGCCAACGCATCATCGAGATCGGCAAGCTGATGCATCAAAAAAATTTCATCGCGGCGGGCGATGGAAATATCTCCGCGCGCCTCGACCGCGAGCGGTTGCTCATCACGCCAAGCGGTTTTAGCAAGGGCTTTCTCGATCCGGATCAATTGCTCATCGTCAGCATGCAAGGCGAAAAAATTTCGCCGCAGTTCGGGCAATGGCGCGATCTCAAGCCGTCTTCGGAAATTCTTTTGCATCTCGAATGCTATCTCCAGCGCGCGGAGATCAACGCGGTCATTCACGCGCATCCGCCGATGACGATTGCCTGCACGCTCGCCGGCGTCTCGCTCGCGAAATGCGTTCTGCCCGAAGTGCTGTACGATCTCGGCACGATTCCAACGACGCCGTACGCGACGCCTTCCTCGCCGGAAAATCCGCGCGCGGTGCGCGAGCTCATCCAGACCTATGATGCGATTGTGCTCGCGCGGCACGGCACGGTCACGGTCGGCAAGGATTTATGGGAAGCGTATATGCGTTTGGAACGCGTCGAGCATTCCGCGCAAGTGACGCTCGCCGCGCAACAAGCGTTGGGCGCGCCGGTCGAGGCGCTGACGAACGACGCGGTGCAAAAACTCGCGGCGATGCGGCAGTCCGTCTTTTCCGAGCACGGACGCGATGTGTGTGCAGAGTGCAACGCATGTCCGGCG
>JACQGS010000202.1 GCA_016199405.1 Chloroflexota bacterium
CGATGACGGTGTATGAGCAGAGGATCAAACGCTTACCCGGTCTGGAAAGGTGGTTTGTGGACATCCCCGCTTGTCCTGTCTGACTTTGGGATGTTTATTTCTTTCCACGTCCCTTATCGTTCAGCGGAAAGTCCTTCAGACATTCCATTGCCCCGTCATCAGCGGGCGCAAAAATGGATTCAATAATTTTTCGTCGCGCATCGTCGTCGCCGGACCGTGACCGGGATAAACGATCGTTTCATCCGGCAACGGAAAAAGTTTATCGCCGATGGATTTCATTAGCGTGCCGTAATCGCCGCCCGGCAAATCGGTGCGCCCGATACTCCCTTGAAACAGTGTGTCGCCGACAAAAACATATTTGTCGTACAACAAGCAAATGCCGCCGGGCGTATGCCCCGGCGTGTGCAACACGCGCAACGACAGCGCGTTCACTGTAATCGTCTCGCCTTCTTGCAATAATTTTTCTGGCGGCGTGGGCTGTGGAATCGCCAGACCAAACATTGCCGCGCTTTGCTGCGCGTATGCCAGCAACTGCACATCATCGGCGTGCAGCATGAACGGCGCATGCGTCGCCTCGCGGATTTCGGTCAGCGCGCCGACGTGGTCAAAGTGCGCGTGCGTGTTGACGATCGCGCTGACGCGCAAATCGCGCTTCGCCAGCGCATCCAGAATCTTGCGCGCGTCTCCGCCGGGATCGATCACGATTACATCGCGTTTGGTGTCATCGCCGACGAGATAGCAATTGACGCCGAGCGGACCCACGACCATCGTTTCGAGAAACATCGAGGCGCATTATAGCGGCACGCGTTGGGATTGGCAAAAACATTCATCGCAAAAATGCCGATGGCGCGTAGCGCGCGCTCAGACTCAAACGACCGTGGTGATTACCCGCATCTCACCGCAGACTGCCGAAGGCGAGCAGAGACGCAGAGAAAAAACGCTTCTTTCCTCTGCGCCTCTGCGTTCTCTGCGGTTGATTTTAGCGTTATGGGTAGTTACCCGAAGCGACCCCATTGCTATTCTCGCGTGCGGCGGCTATAATCAAAACCGGTTGGCGCGGCAATTCGTATTTTGAACGACGGCACGCGGAGGCAGTATGCTTGATCCGGTTTCAACCGCAATTCTTCAATCCATTCAGTACGCCGACCTGTTCGATTATCCACTCACGCCCGATGAAATTCATCGCTATCTCATCGGCATGCGCGCGCCGACGGCGCGAAGGATCCGCGCCCGCGCCGCAAGAAAAAGAATCACGGCGATGCCTAACGCAAACCGCGACGCGATGAGCGTGACCGGCTGAATTTCTGCAAGCCCGATTTTTACGGCAACAAACGACGCGCCCCAGACCGTGACCGCGAAGAAAAACTTGGCGCGGGTTACTATTTCGGGGTTGATTTTCACAACGGGGGCGATTATAGCATAGAAAGCGAACCGGTGAGAAGTTCAAATGAGAAAAAAGCGAAGGCACGCCAAAGGCGGGGACTTACTCTGCCGAGCTATAATCTCGAGTGCGGATCCAAAGTATCTCGCAAGCCATCACCCAGCAAGTTAAATGCCAAGACGCTCACAGTAATCGCCAGACCGGGGAAAACACTCATCCACCACGCTAGGCGGACAAAGTTTCGACCCACACTCAGCATCGTGCCCCACTCGGGAGTAGGCGGCTTGATGCCAAGCCCAATGAAACTGAGGGCACTGCCTGCCAGAATTGCTTGTGCGATACCCAAAGTAGCTAGAACGATGAGCGGCGCTACAATATTCGGCAGTATATGGACCAAGAGAACGCGCGCTTCGCTGCAGCCAATCGCGCGCGCGGCTTCGACGTAGGACAACTCCCGCGCGACCAGAACGGAACTCCGCGCCAACCTCGCATAGCTGGGAATCCAACTGATTCCCACCGCGATCATCAAATTGCCTAGCCCCGGTCCCAGCATCGCCACGATCGCCAACGCCAGCAGAATTCCGGGAAAGGCAAGCAGGACATCTATCGCTGCCTGAATCGCGGTCTCCAGCCAACCTCGAAAGTAACCCGCGATCAATCCGAGGAGTACTCCGATCGATCCGGCGAGAACGATTGGAATCGCACCCATCAATAGTGAGACCCGCGCTCCATAGAGGACACGCGCCAATATGTCTCGCCCAAAGTTGTCCGTGCCAAATGGATGAGCGGCGCTCGGTGCGCTGAAGGCGGCGGCAATGTCCGGCAGGATGGGATCGTATTGGGAGAGAAGCTGCGCGCCTAGGGCAACCAAAGCCAGCGCCAATACCAGCAAGCCGCCGACGATTCCGTTTCGACTACGCAGAAGACGGCCCAAGAGATAGTAGATTTGGTTGCGTGGCAAGTAGCTTGATTGCGTCGCGCGCCCGATTGCCATTGCTTCAGCCGCCATAGCGAACTCGCGGATCCAAAATAGAATAGGCGAGGTCCACCAAGAGGTTCGTGAGAACGTAGAAAAAGGCGGTAAAAAGAATGGTTCCTTGCGCGACGGGAAAGTCGCGGTTCAAGATGGCTGTGACGAGGATATTTCCGAGACCTTGGCGCGCAAAGACAATTTCGATGACGAACGCGCCCGCCAGCATGTGACCGAATTGCAAACCGATTATCGTAATTACCGGGATCGCGGCATTCCGCAGTCCATGCCGCAACAGCACCGCGCTTTCACGCAAGCCTTTTCCACGGGCGGTCGTCATATATTCTTGATGCAGGACTTCGAGCATTGACGATCGCGTTAGGCGCGCGAGGATCGCGCCGTGCCCGAGACCCAGCGTTGTCGCCGGCAGTATGAGATGCCAGAGGGTTCCCTGTCCACTGGTGGGCAGCCAGCCGAGTCCCACGGCAAAGAGTAAGATGAGCATGAGTCCCAGCCAAAAGCCCGGCATCGAGACGCCAAATAGCGCCGCCGCCATCGTCAAACTATCGAACCACGAGTTATAAGCGCGCGCGGCAAGAATTCCCGCCGTCATTCCAACGACGGCGGCGATCAGGATAGCCGCCAGAGCCAGTTGGGCGGTATGGGGAAATTGATCGATGATGATGTTCAGGACGGGGCGCCTCTGGAAAATCGATTGTCCCAGATCGCCATGGAGGACCCCGCCGATAAAGCGAAGATACTGAATGGGTAAAGGCTCGTCGAGACCCAATCGAGCTCGGATTTGCTGAATGGCTTCCGCCGAGTCGGTTCCCGATTGCGTATTTTCCCCGACGAGGAGCAGCACGGGATCTCCCGGCGCAAGATGTAGCATAATGAACGCGCCCAGGGTCACACCGAGAAGCACGAGCAACGTGACGGGGACCCGGCGTATTAGAAATTGACGCATGCCCTTTTATCCGTTCAAGTACGCCAGCACGTCTGCCACCGGCACGACTTGGGCGTATTTTGAATTCATGTCCCACAAGTTGATTTGGTGGCTAAGCTCGGCGCGGTCGTAGACCCCTTCTTCGACGACAATGGTTTTGAAATTGTACGACCAACTCTCGATGGCGGTCGCGCGCACACAGCCGCTGGTGGCAGTCCCGGTGAGCACGAGAGTGTCAATGCCCTGCTGAATCAGAGAACTGATGAGCGGCGTCCCGAAGAAAGCGCTCGCGCGCTTTTTTACCAAAACCAGATCGCCGGGGTGCGGCGCAATTCGCGGAACGATCTCTTGCCCGCGTTCCGAGACTGGAAAGGAGCTCTGCGCGTACGCAACATCTAACGGGCTGGCTCGTTCCACCCGAGTGTAAATCACCGGAACGGCACGCGCTCGGGCGGCTTGCAGGATCTTTTCAATGGCGTCGATAGCGTGCCACCCGGCTAAACCGCAGCTCACCGGCCACTCTTCTAGTGCTTCGGGGAGAGGCAGGGGCCGATCTCCCAGTGTGCGGACTTGAACGTCGATGACGAGTACGGCCGGCTTGCGACCGTACCCCATAGCCCGCCCTAGCCCCATGCGAGCGTAAATCGCGCGGTCGGATTCGGGAATTACCTTTTCCCAAGCGCGTTCAGACAAGACGACCCCCTTGACCTCCGGACGCGATGTTAGGCAAAGACTTTTTCTGGCTCTAGGCGTGATGCCATCAGCGCCTGCTGGATCTTGGTTTTTTCCTCCCCGCTGACTTTCGGCAGTGGAGGACGCACGGTTGCGCTTTCAATGATTCCCAGCATCCGTGCCGCTTCTTTGTAGCGGGAGCGAAAAGAAAGGTGCGGCAGCGCAAATAGAACTCGACTGATGGGCGCTAATTGCCAGTGGATTTCGCGCGCGCGAATGAGGTCGTTGCGCTTGACGGCGTCGAACATTTCGATCAGTTCACGCGGGTGGACGTTCATGTTGCCCAGCAGAGTCCCGTCCACGCCGGCGAGATAGTCATAGAACATGATGATATCGTTGCCGGTATAGACCCTCACTTGCCGAGGCAAACTGTGCAACGCCCGCACATTATCCTCCGTCTCGGCGACATCCGCGGTAACCGATTTGATTCCGATCACGTTGTCAATCTCACACATCCGCCTGAGCAAATCCAGTTTGTAATGGACCCAGGTCGTCGGATTCAGTTGAAAAATAATCAGCGGGATGTCAACCGCGCGGGCGATGGCTTCCACGTATTCCAGCGCCACCTCCGGCACCAGATTCACCCCTCCGCCGAACCAACGGGGCGGCATGAGCAGGATCGCGTCTGCGCCGGCATCGGCGGAGTCAGCGGCAATCCTGATCGCCGCCGCCGTCGAATCGGGACTGGGACTGACCGTCGCCACGATCTTTGCCTTGCCGCGTGCCTCTTCCAAACCGATGCGTAGCACCCGCAAACGCTCTTCGGTTGAGAGCGAGTCGCCTTCGCCCGCCTGAGCATTCATCACCAAGCTGGAAACGCCGGAGGTGTCCAACAACTTTTGAAGATAGCGACGAAAGCCCGCTTCGTCAATACTGTAATCGTCGTGAAAAATCATCACCGGGGGCACCAGGTGGTGACCCAGATCAACTTGACGCATGTTAAATCTCCTTTGATGATATGGACGGACTGCCCAGCTGTGCTGCTTGTGCGGTGGTGAGAAATCCTCCGCCGCCCATTCTGTAATAGGCTGAGCAGTCCCTCGCTTCCTTATGGCTGAACCCAAGCTCCATTGAGCCGGATATAGACGCCCCCCGGATCAAAAAGGTTGACGCCTTGGATCTTGGAGGTAGATGCCCAGATTTTGGTGTATTGAACGATCGGGACGGATAGGGCTTGGCTCAGGATCGCCTTTTGCAGTTCCTTGTAGGCGGCCGCGCGCTGAGCATTATCCTGAATCGCGACGGCTGCCAAGATTTGTTTGTCGAAGGCTTCGTCGCAGTACTGCGAGGTGTTAAAAGTCCCCACCTGACTGCACGTGTAAGCCGTACTGATGATCTCGGCATCCGGGTTGCTGCGCCCCTGGATTCCGCCCGAGCCCAGAGTCAAATTGTGTTCTCCTTTTTTCCATGCAGTCGCGGCGCCGGCGGGATCGAGCCGGGTGAGTTCGACTTGCATACCAACTTCGCGCAGCTGTGCCTGCACAAGCTCTTCCACTTGGGATGTGGTGTCGGTGATGAACTGCAGCTTGAGAACCTGATCGCCTTTGCGGCGCAATCCATCGGTACCCAACGTCCATCCGGCTTTGTCCAGAATTTGACGCGCTTGAGCCTGATCAAACTTGTACAAACTCTCTCCGATACTCGCGTCATAGCCCAGCATATCCGGACTGCCCAACAGACTGTAGGTGGGAGTGCTGTAGCCGAAGAAAACCGCCTTGTTGATCTGCTCCTTGTTGATGGCGAATTCGATCGCCTGGCGCACAGCCAACTCGGAGGTCGGCGCTTTTTTGATGTTCAATTGAATCGCTTCACTCAATCCCGCCGGGGCTTTCTTGTAAATCTTGAACCGAGGGTCTTTTTCCAGCCCGGCGACATCTTGAAGCGGCACGTCCTCGATAAAGTTCACCTCACCGGTCTGGAGTGCTGCCAGCCGGGTCGTGATCTCGGGCAGGTAGCGGAAGATGAACTGGTCTGGATACGCCGGTCCTGAGTTGATAAAGGCGGCTGGTCCCCATTTGTAATCCGGATTACGCACCAAGGTGACATGATCGCCCGAAACGAGTTCCTTGAATTTGTAAGGACCGCTGCCGACGGGGTTGAGCGCAAATTTGGCATCTCCCAACTGATTCACCGCAGTCGGTGAAACGATGCCAAAGATCTGGCGCGACATTTGATAGAGAAACGCCGTACTCGAGTTCTTGATGTTTACGCGCACGGTGGAAGCATCCAACACATCGGTCGAAACATAAATTGCCTGCAGATAGTTGGCTGCTTGCTGACCTTTCAACTCCGGGCGGACCGTGCGCTCCAAACTGAACTTTACCGCCGCCGCGTCAAGTGGTGTGCCATCATGGAATTTGACGTCAGTTCGAAGGCGAAAAGTATAGGATTTGCCATCTGGCGAGACCTCCCAACTGGTGGCGAGTTGAGGCATGGCGCCTTTCTGGGGATCGAAATACACCAGTTGGTTGTACAACAACCATACCGCTTGACCCGCGGGCAGACCACTTTGGGTCGCCGGGTCCATCGAATCGCTGCGCGCTTTTTGTGAATTTGCATAGATGAGCGTGCCGCCGGAGGCGGGCTTGGGCTGTGCACTCGTGGCAGTGGCAGCTGCGGTGGGGGCAACCGAAGCGGAGGTCGGTGCAGCCGAAGCCGAAGTCGGCGCAACCGATACCGTGGTCGGTGCGGGAGGGGGCTGGGGCGTTGACGCTGCCTGAGGCGCACTGCAGGCTGCCGCTCCCGCGATGAGCAACAAAAAGAAAAAGAACGGTGTGGAGCGCGTGGCTCCGGATCGAATTTTCGTCATTTTGCCTTTTCTCCTTCAAGGTTCAGCGGATTGGGGTCCAGGTCGAAAACGATAGAGCTCGGCTCCGAAATCATGCGATAGAGTTCAGGCCGCCGATCGCGAAAGACCGGACGGAGCATTCTTTCTTCGAGCATCTCTTTACTCAGCAGGGTAGCATAAAGGATTTCCTCGCGATTGGTATTCGACTTTGCAAGGATCTCGCCGGTTGGAGCGCCGATGGCACTCCTCCCGTAAAAATCAATCTCGCCGTCGGTGCCCACCCGATTGCACGCGATAAAGAAATTCAGGTTTTCGCTCGCCCGAGTCGATGCAAGCCACTGCAGGCGCTCGATAGGGGAGCGGTTGCTCGCCGGTCCCGCGAAGGGCACGCAGAGAATCTCGGCGCCGAGCAGAGATTGAACGCGCGAAACTTCCGGAAAGCGCGCATCATAGCAGACTTGGAGTCCGAGAATTCCCAGCTCGGTCGAAAAGACACCTATGGAGGAACCTTCGTGAAAGTAGTGATGTTCCTCGCCCGCGGAATGGAGTTTGCCGGTCACACCGCAGATGTCTCCATTTGGACCGAGAAGGACGACGGCGTTTACAAGTCCTCCGATGAGCTTGGGGTGGAAAAGTGCCAATCCAACCACAACATACACTCCAAACTGGCGGCACGCCTTACGCAATGCCTCGGTAGTCGGTCCTTCCAGATTTTCGGCAAGTTCATAGAACCGCAGTCCGAATTCTCGATCACGTCCGATGACATACCCGGTGTTTGCAAGCTCAGGGAAAACGACAAGGTCAGGGTGTCTGTCTTTTACCGCCTGTTCCAGCAGGTGGAGCATGCGTTTCTGATTGTTACTTGGTGACAGCCATTCCACCTCCATCTGGGCGGCGGCAACGTTTACCCGTTCACGCATGGTGACTGCCTTTGGCGAGCAGTCGCTCATAGTACCGCCAGGCGCCGTGAAACATCGTCTCGGGACGATAACGTAAAGTGAATTCTTCAAGTTCTGCTGGATTTAACGGATTGAGCGGACCTAACTGACCGGCGACCAGTTGAAATCGGCAGGCGTCTTCTAAAAATCCCAAGCGGATTGTCGCCTCCTCAATCGTGCGCCCGGCGGTAACTACCCCCAAGCCGCGAATCAAGACTGCCCATCCCTGTCCCAGACTTTCCGCGATCCGACGCCCCTCATCGGCGGTGCGGATGGAAAGTTTTCCCCCGTTATTGAAAACTGGGACGGTACCGCCAAAAACAGCCGCATGGCGTGTTAGGGGCAGCAAATGCCCGGTCGTGGTGCTGAGCGCCGTAGCGTAGAAAGGTCGTGAGTGGGCAACGCTTTGCACGTCTGGTCTGGCGCGGTAGATCTCGGTATGGAGGTGATATTCATCGACGGGATCGTCCGAGCCGTTTGGCGGCACGCCCAACTCCATCCGCATGATGTCATCCGCGCGCAGGTCTTTCAGGCATCGACCATCCACATGATAATGTCGGGGAAGTAGAATAGCATACTCGCCCGGGCATCGCGCGCTCACGTGACCATCAATGCGCTCACACCAACCGGCGTAGTACAAAATATGCCCGGCGGTCACGAGGTCTCTGACCAACTTGGCGGTTGGCGCATTTCCTTTTCGGGTTTTCGCAGACCGAGTCATCGGATCACAAACTCCAGCGGATATTCTTGCATCGAAACAGCTCCCTTGTCGGTGATTAGCTGCAGGTTGCCGAAGAATACTCCGGCTTTAAGATCGCGCGTACAGGGATTGACCTCGATCATCAGCGTCATCCCTTCTTGAACCGTGAATGGCATCACGGGCCATTCCTTCTCGTCGGGCAGACCAGCCATCGGGCGGTCGAATTTGGTATCCCAGCCATGCAGCACGGGCGCTTGAATGGTAAAGCCCGCCTCCTTCACGATGGCAGCCGCCTTCAACACATCTTGTTCTGTGTTGCCGGGCTTGAGCGCCGCTTGAATCCGCAGATACGCTTCTTTGGCGACCTCGTACAATTGGCGATACAGCGGAGTCGGCTCACCAATCGCGATTGGGCGCATCAACTGACCACCACATCCATTATAGGTGGCGACGATTTCATTCAAGACCACGTCGCCGGCTTGGAGCCGGCGCGTTGTGGGATAGGGCCGCGGATATGGCATATCGGGATTGCTCATCGGGGTGGAACCCAGCAAAGCGAATGGAAATTCTCCGCCCAAGCGAAATGCCGTGCCGGCAATGATGCTGTAGAGTTCGTACTCGGATATCCCAGGTCGAATCGCGTCAACCAGTGCGTGCATCACCTGGTCCGCATGGGCGGCGCCCTTGCGATAGTGCTCAATTTGCTCGCCGCTTTTGATGAGCCGAATCTGCTCCATCATCTCCGTCACTATTTGGAAACGGGCTTGCGGCAGCTCTCTCTGAAACTGGTTCCAGTGCTCTACCGGCATGGTCGTGTGACGCCAGCTGTCCACGCCCACGATACCGAGGTTGCCTTTTTCCAAACCCAGTTCGCGCACGCGTTGGATCACGCTGAGCACCATGTTATTGCCGCCCCAACGCGTATCGGCGATGCACGACATTGCCTGTGCTACCGGCGTATGCGGATAGATGTGATTAAAGAGCGTCGGTTCGCCTTGCGCGGGAAAGACCGTGTAGCAATGGAAACTGTCCACCCAGTTACACACATAGCGCGAGTTCGCTTGATTGTGAAGGCGGTAGGCTCCATAGAAGATCAGGCAATCGAGTCCGCGCCGGTCCATCTCGTCCCGAATGAGTTTGTAGCGTCGTCGATACTCCGCCTCTGAGAAGCGCGGATAATATTCTGGTGGCATCTCTTATCCTTTATCCTGGTCAACCCATTTTCAGATCAGATCAGCACAGGCAATCGGCTTAGTCCATCACAGATTTGAAGGGGCAGGCGTTTCCTAACGCCGCTTTTCAGGCGAAAACGCGCTAGAGAGTGCTTTCCCCTTTTATGAAATTGTGATGTACTGAG
>JACQGS010000206.1 GCA_016199405.1 Chloroflexota bacterium
GACATTGAGTGAATAGTGGGCAAGTGGCAAGTCACAAGTCGCAGAGCCTGCCCTGAGCTTGTCGAAGGGTTGCAAGTTGCAAGCCACAAGTGACAAGCGGCAAGCGGCAAGCGGCAGAGCAAATAGCGTAGAGCAAAGAGCGAATGGCGTAGAGCGAAGAGCGAAGAGCGAATAGCCGACGACATGTGATTCGCGATTTGCGATTCGCTTTCCCAAAGGCGCGAAGCGTTCAGTCTATCAAACTCGAGCGCCGCGCTACACCCACACAACCAAACCCTGATGTCCCAGACTGGACCAGGCTTTCAAAAATGGCGGTAACCCCAAACGCTCTGCGTGGTCAAGGACGGGATCCAAACAGGTAACTTGATCCCCTTCAATATCGACAACAACCGCCGCGTGGACTCCGGCGCGACCATACGGGAGATCACCGGCCCGCAGGAACACAATCACCGGCAAATCATTTGCCAACAACTCCAACAATCGTTCAACCGTCGCATTCTCAAACCAAAGCGCATGATAGCCCAAACTTTCCAAGCCGACTATGACGCTCTCTGGGCGAGTTCCCAGCAAGGGCACGGTGCCACATGCCGTTGCCAGTTCTGCTTCGGTATGCTCCTTGCCCCAGTAGGCAAGCATCATACGCACACACGCGGGCAAGCAGGTGTGCGGCTGTTGCTGGCTGAAATGGGGGACTGCCAGTCTCATGGCAATCGGGCGCTCTGCTCGGCGCGTTGGCGCATTTCCTCAATCGGCGTAGACTGTTCCAAGAGAATTTCACCGCTGGGTGAATAAGCCAATCGTCCCAGCGGCTCTGCGATGCTGGCGCCGTAGGCGAACACGTACCACTCACCGTTCCTTCGTTCGGCTCTAACAGTCGTAGCGTCTCCCAAGCCGGTTAGCAGGTAGTGCAAAGCGCGGTTTTCGATCTCCTCCTGGCTGAGTAATGCCGGCAAAATGCGGATGCCGTCTTTTTCCAGTTCTAGGACGACTCCAGTTCCCGGCTGCAGGCCATACCGCTCCATCACGAGCAACGGAATTTGCAGCCCTCCCGGACCAACGATCTGACGTACACGCTCCATGAGTTGCCTCCTCATCCGATCCCGCTCAAAGTCCCCTGGCTATCGCCTTCTCACTTCGCTCAACCCATCGGCGAAATATTGCAGACTGAACGCTTCGCGCCTTGGGGATACTTTTTTTTGTCATTCGCTCACTCCCAACCGGTGACCGTTCCGGCTTTCCAATATATTCCTCAGCCGCAACCAAAAACAGTTATCCACGAAGAGCCTGTCCTGCCGAAGGTGTCGAAGGAACACAAAGTTCACGGAGTTTTTCGCAGTGATCAGTCAACAGTGAACAGTGAGCAGGTTGCAAAGCCTGTCCTGAGCGAAGTCGAAGGATGACAAGCCACAAGCGACAAACGGCAAGACCGCTTGCTATTCGACCATGCGCGCGCGGCTTTGCTTCAGCGGCTAGCGCGCGGCGCGGGCGCGTTCAGCATATCCGTCAATTGCGCGGGGCTGGGCAAGCGCTGGCTTGGCTGGGCGTCGCGCAGCGCGGCGAGAATTTTCGGCACTGCCGCGCGCTGTTCGCGGGCGAACGCGTTGACCGCCCGCAGCGCGTCGCGCACGCGCGCGAGTTCCGCCCCGGCGATTTGCGCGGCAGCCGGCGCGTCCGCCGCCGGGGCAATCTGCGCGCCGAGCCACTCAATCGCCCAATCCAAAACGATTTTCGCTTCGTCGTCGTCGAGATGCGAGCGCAGTCGCTCGTCTTCCATCAATTGTTCGGCAACGCTTTGGAGAATAGCATTATGCATTGCAGGTCACAAGTTTCAGGTGGCAAGTCTCAAGTTGCAAGTGGCAGGTGGCAAGTCACAGGTCTCAAGTTGCAAGAGGCAGGTTGCATGCGGCATGTGACGTGTAGCGTGTGACATGTAACGTGTAGCGTGTGACATGTGACCTGTGGCGTGTGACATGTGGCAGGTTGACTGGCATGAGGAAAATGCTGTTGAAGCCGTACTGCTGCCGATACGCCTGGCTCTGCACGAGCAGCATCTTTTTTGCCACGAATTAACACCCATTCACACGAATCATTTTCTTTGCCACGAATTACACTAATTTGCACCAATTCTTCTTTGCCACGAATTACACGGATTTGCACTAATTTTTCTTTTTACTTCGTGTTAATTCGCGCGGAGCGATTCGTGGCGGGGACAACTGATTCTTTTCTTTGCCACGAATTACACTAATTTTCGCGAGATTCGCGGGTGAATCCGAATACTTGACCGATGCTCTAGTACACTTCATCATGCGTACCCAGCGTTAACAAAAAGATTTCTTCTTCATCTACATCTACATTGGGGTTCTTGACAAACTCAAAGAGAATGCGATTATCATAGTCAACCGTACAGGCCCATACTCCCGATAACTCCCCTTTCAACTTGTGCGTATGCAATTTAGGGTGGAAGGGATCCTCGCCAAGTTGTTTCAAGGCAAGTTCTACCTTTTGTTGCAGTTCGGGATGACGGCGGGTTACCTGTTTAAACGCCCGTTTAAAAGTCACCCCCCAAACGAGCGTTTTCATTCTACCAATTCCTTCAATAAATCATCCACTGTACCGCGCTGCACATCACCCTGGAGGTAAGACTGGCGCGCCTCGGCAACTTCGGTGATCAATTCTGCGCGTCGGTATTGGATTAAGCGTTGCCGGATGATTTCGATCAGCAACAACTGATCGTCTGGCGGCAACGATTCAACCGTCTCTATCACTGTTTGAAAGCGAGATGACATGACTTGAGCGTTCATTGCTTGTTACTCCTCATATTTCCGCGCGGTGAGCGAGGCAAATTCGGCGCGGCTAACCCTGATCCAGAACACAAAGTGCTTTTAGCAGTGAAATTCGTGGCGGAAATGTTCGTGTCAATTCGCGCGAAGCGATTCGTGGCGGAAATTTACTTCACCACCCGCTGGTGTTGGAGCGAGTCGGCGCCAAAGCATGCCCTGAGCACTTCGACTCCGCTCAGTGTAAACTATGCACTGAACGAAGTGAACGTGTCCGTTGAAGGGTTCACCGGCTCGCCCTCATTGTAACGCTCCGCCGCAGGCACGCTTTGCATGCCTTCCGCCGCATCTTCCACGTATAGAAACTCGCGCGTGGGACCGCCATCGCCCCACACGACGATGTGATCTTCGCCCGCAACCCAACTCAGCAGATATGGGACACTGACGAACACAGATGGCAAGTGGCAGGTGGCAGCTTGCAAGTTTCAAGTGACAAGCGACAAGATGCAAGCGGCAAGAGACAAGTCGCAGGTTGCAGGTGGCAAGCGACAAGTAGTTTAAGCATGATCAATCTTTGCTCTGATTCTTGCCGGCAAGATTTTCCAGAAAAGTGGCGAAAGTCTCTAATTCATGGCGTAGACGACGCCAGCCACTTGGAAGGTCGCGCACGAGTAACTGCATCCGGTCGGGAACCAAATTCGTTGCGTAAATATTGCGGACGCGATGGCGAAACTTGCGATACTCATCGAGCCAGTCGGCAGTTTCATGGCTGAGCACGGCTGGACGAACTTGAGATAAACTCGATTGCATTTGGCGCAACAATTCGGCGTGCCATGCCTCACCACCCAGCGTCCCGCCGTCAAGCTCGAGTGCAATCAATTCCAAGATGCGTTCGACTCCGCTGTAAAAGCCATGCAGATTCAACGCGACCGAATTCAGGAACGCATCTTGATCCGTACGCGCTTTTTGAAATCGTCGCCAATGCCGTCCAACGGCATCCACCGTTCGCTCAATCTCTTCCATCTCGTCACGGATGCGTTGAGCGAGTAAACGGAAACGCGTTTTCATACTTCTCTGCCTTGCTCGCGGATGCGTTGGTTCAAGCGCTGGCTTGCCGTTTCCAACTCGATCAAGTCCACCTCCAGCTCGGGCACCGCTTTTTCGATGGTGCTCCAGGCACGCCAGACGGCGCCGGGTTCAAGCCCTTCGACCGCCAAGTCCAGATCAGAGTGTGGATGAAACCACGCCCCATGCGTGAGCGAGCCAAAGACGATGACCCGGGTGGCGCCATATTTTTGTTTCAAGAGACGCGCGGCGCGGCGCGCCAATTGCCAAGCGCGGCGGCGGCGATGGTCAATGGTTAATTCTTCGACACGCGAACGGCGTTGCGCCGCGCGGCGGTATTCATCCAGTTCTTTTTTCGTCAACGGTTTGATCATACGCTGGATTGCTCCACGTACCCCTCCATCGTCTTGCGCAAGCCCACTTCAAACCGCACGCGCGACTCGAGATCGAATTGCCCTTTCGCGCAAGTTGTGCTCACGCGAACTCGAAGCGCGCGGCTTTACGCTTCAGCGTTCAGCGATTTGCGCGCGGCACCGGTGCGTTCAGCATTGCCAGCACTTGCGCGGGCGACGATTTTGATTGGGCATCGCACAGCGCGGCGAGAATTTGCGGCATTGCCGCACTCGATTCTTTCGCGGCCACGTTCATCGCCTTGAGCGCGTCGCGCACGCGCGCGAGTTCCGCGCTGGCAATTTGCGCGGCAGCCGGCGCATCCGCCGCCGCGTTGACCTGCGCGCCCAGCCATGCCATCGCCCAATCCAAAACGATTTTCGCTTCGTCGTCGTCGAGATGCGAGCGCAGTCGCTCGTCTTCCATCAATTGTTCGGCAACGCTTTGAAGAATGGCATTATGCATCGCAGGTCTCAGGTTTCAGGTGGCAAGTCTCAAGTTGCAAGTTTCAGGTCGCAAGCCTGTCCTGAGCCGAAGCCCTGAACGGAGTGAAGGGGCAGTCGAAGGATGGCAGGCTGCATGTGACCTGTAGCGTGTGACCTGTGACCTGTGGCAAGATGCTTGCTATTCGACCACGCGACTGCTCGGCTACGCGACTATCCAACCAACAAACTATCGCACTAACATATCGCACTAACCTAATTGACAACTTGCTTACGCCTGGCTATACTAGGACTAATCGTGAGGAGATAGAATGACATACACTAGACGAGTCAGAATCCCCAAGCAGAATAGTCTGCCACTTCCCAAAGAATTCGCCAATCGGCTTCAACTGCGCGCGGGTCAATCCTTAATCATTCAATTGATCGAAGAAGCCGGGCTGATTCTTATTATTCCCGGCGCTGCACCCGCGCACGCCAAGATTATTTCCCCAAAAGCATTCGCGCGTGCCATCCGAAAGCGTCCCCGCTACGACCGCATTTTTGACAGCGCCCGCGAGATCGTCACAGACCCGGCGCCTTTTGCTTCTGGAATGATTCAGCCAGAAGCATTCCAATCTTTACGGGCGATTCCTACGGTTGGATAACTCCACTTCGCCCTATCAGCCCCTGCGCGGCAATGCGTACCGGAAGCAGTTCCGTCAAGGTCACGTGTACGAAGCGCCAATATTTTATGCCCAGCCCCAAGTGATCGTCGCGCGTCCTCTGCACGATGCCGCCACGATGTCTGGCGCATTGCCAGCCAATATCTTGTTGCAACCAGCGGATCTATTTGACCATGCGCCTTTTCCCCAATTGCGCCTTGCCGCAGATGAAGAATTCTTGGTCGTCAAAACCAAACGCCGCCCGGGCATCATCATTTCTGCGGACCCAATCAACCTTGCCAGCGATACGGTTCTCGTCGTTCCTCTTTACAGCGCAGACAACTACAAACCTGAATTCGTCCAGCGGGTTCAAGAAAGCGAATACCCCGGTTTCCTCTATCTGGCGACTGATGCAACCTTCGGACGAAAACCCTCAATCGTTCGCTTTGACCATTTGCAGTCTGTGACTAAATCACAACTGCTCCCCAAACCGATCGCCGTTACGCCAGAAACGCTCCGCCAACTCCTCGAAACACTCGACCGATTTGTTGAACAGCGATCCTAACTCGGACAAACTGAAAGTCACTTGGGGAAAGCGCTTTTAGCATGGTTCACTTTGGCGCGTTGGCACTCGCCTCCGATCTACGAATTCTTTTTCCCATAAGAGCCGCCAGGTTCAGCAAGCGCGGGCGCGTTCAGCATCACGATCAATTGCGCCGGGCTGGGCAAGGGCTGGCTTGGCATCACGCAACGCGGCGATAATTTTCGGTAATGCCGGGCGCTGTTCTTTGGCGGACGCGTTGACCGCTTTCAGCGCGTCGCGCACGCGCCCAAGTTCCGCGCCGGCGATTTGCGCGGCAGCCGGCGCATCCGCCGCCGCGTTGATCTGCGCGCCCAGCCAGGCGATCGCCCAATCCAAAACGATTTTCGCTTCGTCGTCGTCGAGATTCGAGCGCAGTCGCTCATCTTCCATCAATTGTTCGGCAACGCCTTGGAGAATGGCATTACCCATTTCGGATTTTCGGAGCGAAGCGGAGATCCCGCGCCGTTTGCGGGACAGATTTCGGAATGCAGAGTTCAGTCATCACGCTTGGCGGACAGTGAGCAGGTTGCAAGTTTCAGGTCGCAGGTTGCAGGTGGCAAGTCTCAAGTTGCAAGTGGCAGGTTGCATGTAGCATGTAGCATGTGACGTGTGGCGTGTGGCATGAGGCAGGTTTCAAGCGACAAGCGGCAAGCGACAAGTGGTCACGATACGGCTTGTTCTCCGACAGATTGCAAGGCTTGTTGATACAAACTCTCTTCAATCCAGAATCCACCCGGACCGCGTAGCCGATCCAGTTCTGTTCTCAACGATTCGATCTTTCCTTCTTGCTTGGCGCGAATGAGCACTCCAATTGCGCCGGTCTTGGACAAGTTGTAAACGGCAGCAATTTGACGCGCCTCCGACTCGTCCAACAAGACCAATGTCGCCGCCTGCTCGACGGCAAGCGCAATCACTTGCGCCTCACCGGCATCCAATTCGTGTTCCAGCAGACGCAGTAAAGCCAGGTTGGTTGCCGCCTGAATTTCAATCCAGCCCGCTTGTCTGGCTTGTTGGACTTCGACCGCGCCCGCGCGTTCACGCCCATACACGACCACTTCTTCCCACACCGCCGGCGGGATGACGATCCGACCAAAAAACGCTTGCAGTAAATCGAGGCGTCCAATCGCGGCAAGGTGAATCAAGGTAGAGGAATCGCTAACGACTATGCCCATAGCGAATATCTTCCGCGAGATCAGCCGTCGTGTAATGGCGAACAATCCGCCGTCGTCCTAACAATTCCTCAAATTCCCAGCGCGTCATGCCGGCGAGTAGCCGCGCCTTGCCCACCGCGAGCACGCCGCGTTCATACAGTGCCAACGCCAATTCTTGGCGCAGTTCTTTTTCTATCTCTGCCGAAGGCAGTTTTACCGCGTCCAAGACATCACGCGGTATGTCAATAACGATTTGTGCCATCTCCATATTGTCCCTCCAATTTCTCAGCCTTTCTGCAATCCCAAAGGCGCGCAGCGTGTTGTGTCCCACACAACGCGGAGCGTGCCCTCAAACTCAGTCAGCCGCGCAATCATTCCCACCAACTCTGATGCTGATCTCGAACGCGCTGCCCAGAGCCTGCCCTGAGCACTTCGACTCCGCTCAGTGTAAACCATGCACTGAACGAAGTGAACGTGTCCGGCGAAGGGTTCACCGGCTCGCTCTCATTGTAACGCTCTGCCGCAAGCACGCTTTGCATGCCTTCCGCCGCGTCTTCCACGTACAGAAACTCGCGCGTCGGACTGCCATCGCCCCACACGACGATGTGATCTTCGCCGGCAACCCAACTCCTCAGATATGGGACACTGACGAACACTGATGGCAAGTGACAAGTGACAAGCGGCAAGTGACAAGCGACAAACGGCAAGAGACAAGTCGCAGGTTGCAGGTGGCAAGTCTCAAGTTGCAAGTGGCAGGTTGCATGTAGCATGTAGCATGTGACGTGTGGCGTGTGACGTGTGGCATGAGGCAGGTTTCAAGCGACAAGCGGCAAGATGCTTGCTATTCGACTACGACCGCGCGACTACGCAATCTGTAGCGCACGCTGCTCATTCTGAATGGTGATACTCGGATGGGGCGAGGGAGGTGGAACACTCAACTTCTGCGCTCGCAAGAGCGTCAGGTGTTCTTCCATACCCCAGGTTGCTTTGTAGATGCAATCCTCAATCGAATTACCAACACCTGAAAAGCCTTCCAAGTCGGGCGAATAAAATCCGAAAAAGTTGGGGTCTTCGGTCGCCTCAATGACTAGCGAATACCGTAGTTTAAGCATCGTTTGTCGATTCCTTCCCTTTGAGTTCGGCGGCTTTCAGGATTGCATTGCAGGTGCCGGTTGGCACTTCTTTGCCTCCGTGAAAGTCCACGCGAATCAATTTTTCGATTCCCGGCTTGGAATAATAACGGATGGAACCTTTTTCACGCACAAGCCGGAACCCATTTCGTTCGAGTAGTTTGACCAGTTCGCTGAATCGCATTGCCTTTTACTCTCCCGGTTCTCTCCCCAATGGCAAATCGGAAACGGCGTCATTGAACAAACGGCGGATCGCGCTGAGGTCGCGCAGGCATGCCCTGAGCCGAAGCCCTGAACGGAGTGAAGGGACAGTCAAAGGGTCGTACTCGCTCCTACGCGGGACGATGACCAGAGGGCCTGTCCCGAGCTTGTCGAGGGATCATCTTGGTGATTTCCGCGGCGCCGCGTTCGCGCTCCTGAGCCAGGTCGAAGGATTCGTGGCGAGAGAAAAACCTTTGCTACGACTGCGCAACGAGCACGAGTTGGGACGAATTCTTGTAACAAAAACATTTAGGACTTGGCTTCCGGCTCAAAGAGGTCGCCCTTGAAGATGTCGCCGACAGGCCAACCGCCGAGTTCAGCCGCCGCCGTGACGTGATTCGGCGCATGAATGAGAAAATCGGTGACTCCCGCGCGTATTTCTTCGGGCGTAAAACGCTCGGGGAACAATAGCAGGGCGACGAGAAACGCGGCATCGCCGTTCCAGTCTACGAGATGAAAGGCGAGCCGGCTCGCCGTTTGTGCGTCCAGCTCGCCAGCCAGCGCCCGCTCGATCGCGTCACGGGTTTCGTGGGGAAAGAGAGTCGGGTAAAGGTTGACCGCGCGCCCACCCGCCAATTCCTTGAAGATGTCGGAGACCTTGACCACGAGGTCAATGCCGCGTTGCCATTCCGATCGGGCATCGGTGTCACTCGAAAAATCGTCGATGGTCGGGTGAGTTTCGGCACCGTTCCCACTGGTCTCGGCTCTTGCCTCGGTCGGTGGCGGATCAGAGTGCTTGCGCACGCGCCAAATAGTGATCTGGGTATCATTGAGCGGTTCAGCACGCCAACTCAGACTCATGTTCGTTCGTGTTGAAGTAATCGGGTGATGAAACTTCAAGCTCGCCCATGTCGGCTCAACAAACCATTTTTCAGGGAGTTCGACCCAGCCCAACTTCTTCATTTCGTTTCGAAACCAAGAAACGGTTTCTTCCAGCGATAAGGCAACTTTGAACATCCCGGTTAAAACGTCGTAAGCGGCGTCTGGGTGAAAGGCAAAACGCCATTCCGGATAAATGATCAATTCATGGTTCTCGCCAAAACCAACGAGTGATGTTTGAGGCGGCAATGGCACATCGCTCGCCCAATCTTCAAAATTGATACGCAACGAAACACCGTCGGCATTACGCGTAATTTGGCGAATACTCGTTAAAGCCATAGCGCAACTCCTAAGGTTTCCAAGAGTGTGCGAAGCGTTGCAGCCGTCTCTGGCGCGACCCCATAATTTTGCATTCCCCGCGCCGTCACTTCCGTATCACGCAGTGCATCTAAAAGATTTTCGGTCTGCGACGGGGTCAATCCCTGCTTTTGCAAAATTTCTTCAAGGCTCATGCGGGGATTATTCTTGATAATCTGTCTCAGGAAATTATTGATCTCCTTGACCCAATCGTTGACATCTTGCGCTGTCAAGTGCTGTTCTTTAATTCTGCGCCGATACTTTTCGTCGTCATCCGGCGGCTCGAATCCCGGAAACCCGCCGACACTTGCCCCGCGCTGCATCTTGGACAAATGCGCCGCGGTCTGCCGCAGCAAGCCTTCCGTGCCGTTTGCCAGCCGCGCTGCGGAGACTTGCACCGCCGGCGCGGACACGCTCATCGCGCGGCTCACTGCCAGACTCAAAGCAACTACGCCGGCAAGGGCAAGCGCAAGCAACGTAAGGTTGAAGCGAGAAGGAGCGATTGCGACCATGCGATTATACCACTTTACGACCAACCGACCACCCGACTACGCGACTATCCGACTAATGGCGCGTTCAGCATCACGATCAATTGCGCCGGGCTGGGCAAGGGCTGGCTTGGCTTGGCATCACGCAACGCGGCGATAAGGTTCGGCACTGCCGCGCTCGGTTCTTTGGCGGACACATTGACTGCTCGCAGCACGTCGCGCACGCGCGGCAGAGCAAAGAGCGGCGAGCAGATTAGGCGACGACACGAAGACCAAACTATTCAACTAACGCGCTACCCAACGATGTGACTGATCAAGAATCCCGCGGGCACCGGCGCACTCTGGTTTAGATTCTGCGCCACGAACAGCCCCAACAGCACGGACAACAGCAGCACGATAAACACAATGAACAAATATTTGCGTAATTGCAGGTTGCCGGGAAATAGCCAACGCAAAAAGCGTTCGTGCCACGCGCGATGCCGACGCCGGTGATGGCGTTTGTGTTCGACAGTTACTAGCGATGGGTCCACTGGAAGCTGGGTTTCAACTTCAAGTGGCGGAATTAGCGATGCAGGCGGGATCGGGAGAAAGGCGGCTGGTTCCGCGTGCTCGGTGAGCTGTGCCTCGAGGCGCGCGACGCGTTCACTCAACTGCACAATGCGATCTTGATCCTGCAAAGCGAGCGCGAGCAACTGGTCTGACGAGAGCAAGGCAAGTTCTTCGCGGGTCATAACGTTGGACAGTGGACTTTGGACATTGGACTCTAGACAGTGGACGTTGGACAGCAATCGCAATCAGACGGCAACGCACTTTGATTCGACTATTCGACTACGACAATCCGACTATTCCCAACCGCGCTCCGCCCTTCCGGCAGAATTCACTCAAATTCTACCAGAATCAGCTAACGAATTACCAGTTGCGTTTTTCTATGGCACTGCCACCGAGCGGGAGAGGCGATGGTGAAATCTCAATGCTCCCGCCGGGTGACAGCGATAACCCGGCTCGTCATTGAACCGGTCGAAATCAGAATTACGAATTACGACCCGCGATTTACGCATCACGCACTATGCACTAAAAATTGCGAATTTGCTTTTGGGCTTTGCCTCTTGCCGCTCCCCACTTTCTGGATCTGCTGCGCATCCAATTCGACCACATTCCAACGCCGCAACATTTGAATTAAGACACGCACGCGCCCGGTCGCCGAGAGGCGTTTGTCGAAAAGCGCATCCACATCGCGCAAAGGCTCGGCCGTGATGACGACATGATCTCCCGGTTCCAGAATCTCGCCGCGTTCATCCAACGCCTGCGGCTGTGCCAGATGCTCGCGTATTTTCGCGACGACGCGCTCATCCATCCGCGCCGGCTTGCCGCCGAATTGCACCAAATAGCGCATCCCCGGCATCCAGTTCAGTCGCGAGATCCCGACCGCGTCCATATCCACACGCGCGAACAAGTAACACGGAAAGTACGGCTTGAACGCCGACCGGCCCCGGCGCGCCTTCACCGGGGTCGCCGGGAAAAAAGTTTCGATTTGACTCGCGCGGAGCGACTGCTCTACCTGAGGTTCACAATGTGGTTTTGTGTACAGCACATACCAATCGGACATGCTTCACCATTTCTTCGGGAGAATCATCCCACAACCTTTTCACAAAAGATTGCCCTCGCCGTCAATTGGCTCGCTCTTGAGGGTTCGCACAAAACGAACGCGGCCTTTTTCCACGACAAGGTGAACCTCCCCAAAGGCGCCCACCTTCTTCAACGCCTCCTCGATTTTTTTGATTTCCAGCGCATCTAGTCTTTCCAGTTTGACGTCAGAGCGCATTCCATCTCGATCGGTTACGGGTAAGTTCGGCATCAGAATATTCCCTCCCGAAAAAGGGATTCAGTGTTTCCGTTGGGCAAAAACAACCAGCCCCTGGGGTTTTCCACCTCTATCAAGGCTGAAATAAATTTTCTTTCGCTCAATCAATTTTTAGGTTCGCAACAGCCGTATCATAACATTATGGCTCCTGCCCGCGCAAATCCTCTGTTTTAAACTTGACCAAAAATCGCAGGTGACCTCGTTGGACCGTCAGCCGCACCTCGCCACACTCCCCCACTTCTTTCAAAGCTCTGTCGATGGCTTGCACCTGCTGAGAATTCAAAATCCAAAGGGTGACCATTTCCCTTTGGTCATAAATGGGAGGGTTGAGGAGTTGTGTGTTCTTGGTCGAGAAATCGCCCATTCTCATCACCGTCGCCCTTCACTTGATCAACCGACCCGAACGCTTGGAGCACTCGCATGTTTTCACTCACGTGGTCTTTGTGAACACCGGGCACCGATTGATCGGTGAGCCGAACCACCGGAACATACGTGGCGAACCGCCAATCTACATCGCTCAACAAAGCTAACGGCATCCCCTACTCCCAATGATCCAGTCGCGCCAACGTAGCAAAAGGAATCTCCGCGTTGGGATCCTTGATGAACTAATTTTTCTCATCATAGCGCATTTTCTCTTTTGTGTATAGAGGTCGGCGGGTAGGGTAAGAGAATCTTTATTTTTTCAATGCGCTCCTCCAATGGGTAGCAAATATTATTTCCCTATTGCCAGGCTTAGTGCAGCTTCGCCAAGTACCGAAGACCTTACAACAATTACCCTCTCTCTTTGGCTTGCGCACCTCTTTTCTGAACATTCCGCGCTCGCTGCAAAGCGTACTCACTAACTTCCCATCTTCGACCTCGCGCGGCATAAGTTAGAGTGGTGCGCCTTCAAGGAAATCATGCACGGCGATGCACGCGACGAGTTCTGCGCACGGCTCGTTGTTCCACAGCTAGGAATGCAATTGGTCAATCGGCGGCTGTGGCTGCGCGCGGCGGAGACTATCCTCACCTCTCGTATTTACTTCTTCGGCGGCAATGCTTGGGTGTGCCCGAAGGCTCTTTGCATCCACACGTTCCACTCGCGCGCGTCATCCAGCAAACTCTGCGACAACGCGATCCAGTCCTTCATCGCGCGCCCCGGCATCGGCTCGAACGGCTTGGCATTATGCTCTTGCCTCAGCGCGGCGGCATCCGCATCCGATACGCGCAAAATCATCTTGTCGTTCTGCAAGCCGGTGAACATATTGCCGTTGACCAGCGCGGCGGGCGAACCGAACACTTGCCGCCGTTCCGCAATCGGAAAATCCTTCTGCGCGGATTCAAACACGCTCACCAATTCCGGGGCGCTTTGCCGAATACGGCATCGTCTTCTTTGGGAATTTGGGTTTTTGGGATTTGGATTTTGTTTTCACTTTGCCTTCTCTCTTTCCATGCGCGACTGCGCGCTTCATCAAGCGGAGCAGAGCGGGGCGTTTCAATTCGCTGGCGTTCCGGATATTGCTGTGCCGCAATTTCTTGCCCGTGCCTTCAAGTAACTTGTCCGGGTCGGACAATTCGGTGCCGCGCATGAAATACAATTGCATATACGCTTTCACGGGTGAGATCGTAAAGACCGCGTCGCTTGCCTTTTCGCTGAACCCGTACCACGTATTGCGCCAGCCCCAATACGTCTTTTCATTCGCGTCCGGGAAAATTTTCAGCACGCGCCCGCGCATCTTTTTCGCGAGCACGCGAATTTTTGGATCGTGCTTGGAAATCAATTTTTCAAAATCGGCTTTCGATTCTTTTGTTGGCATCTCAAAACCTTCCTCAACCACGAAGGACACGAAGAACACACAGAGGTTTTACCTCCGTTCTCTACGCCTCTGCGGTTTTATTTTTTTCTTTCCCTGTACTCTCTGTGTCCCCTGTGGCTAGGCTTTTTCCTTTCCTCTGCGTCTCTGCGTTCTCTGCGGTCTTCTTTTCTTTCCCTGTGTCCCCTGTGGCTAGAATACTCCCGCGCCGCGATATTCGCCGAATTCGCCACGCAGCACATTGCAAATCTCGCCGAGAGTTGCGTCATTTTCCACGCAATCCAAAATCACCGGCAGCAGATTCGCACTGCCGCGTGCCGCGTCGCGTAACGCACGCAGAACATTTTCGACACGCGCCGGATCGCGCCGCGCGCGTAATGTCGCGAGCCGCGCCGCTTGCTCGGCTTGCATGCGCGGATTGACGCGCAAAACTTTGGGCGCATTCGTTTCATTCGTTTTGAATTCATTGACGCCCACGACGATGCGCTGATTCGTTTCCACTTCGCTCGCAAACTTCCACGCGCTCTCGCCAATTTCCCGCATCACGAATCCCGTTTCAATCGCGCGCAACGCGCCGCCCAATCTCTCAATCTTTTCGATATACTCCATCACGCGCGTTTCAATTTCATCCGTCAAATGCTCGATATAGTACGACCCCGCGACCGGATCAATCGTATTCGTCGCGCCCGCTTCCGCCGCGATAATTTGCTGCGTGCGCAGCGCGACCTGCACCGATTCTTCGGACGGCAGCGCGAGCGCTTCGTCGTACGAATTTGTGTGCAAACTTTGCGTCCCACCGAGCACCGCCGCGAGCGCTTCAATCGCGGTCCGCACGATGTTATTGCGCGGCTGTTGCGCGGTGAGCGAAACACCGGCAGTCTGTGTGTGAAAGCGCAGCATCATGGACGATGCTTTGTGCGCGCCGAATTTTCCTCGCGCGATTTTCGCCCATAGCCGCCGCGCGGCGCGAAATTTTGCAATCTCTTCCAGAAAGTCCAACTGCGCGACGAAAAAGAAAGAGAGTTGCGACGCGAAATCGTCGAACGCGAGTCCGCGCGCGAGCGTGTGCTCGACGTACGCAATCGCGTTCGCAAACGTGAACGCAATTTCTTGCACCGCCGTCGCGCCGGCTTCGCGGATGTGATAGCCGCTAATCGAAATCGGATTCCAATTCGGCAACTCGCGCGCGCAATATTCGACGATGTCGGTCGCGAGGCGCATCGAAGGCGCGGGCGGAAAAATGTACGTGCCGCGCGCGATGTATTCTTTGAGGATATCGTTCTGCACCGTGCCGCGCAATTGCCGCGGGTCGACGCCTTGCTTTTTCGCGACCGCGACGTACAGCGCGAGCAAAATCGCGGCGGTCGAGTTAATCGTCATCGAAGTCGAAACTTTGTCGAGCGGAATGCCGTCGAACAAGCGCGCCATATCGTCAAGCGATGCAATCGCGACGCCGACCTTGCCGACTTCTGCCAGTGCCATCGCGTCGTCCGAATCGTAACCGGTTTGCGTCGGCAAATCGAACGCGACCGACAAACCGGTATTCCCTTGCGCCAGCAAATATTTGTACCGCGCGTTCGATTCGTCCGCGCTCGCATAGCCCGCGTACTGCCGCATCGTCCACAAGCGTCCCCGATACATCGTCGGCTGAATCCCGCGCGTGAATGGATACTCGCCCGGAAAACCGCTGCGTTCGTTGTAATCCTCGCGCGCGTCGTCGGGCGTGTAGACGCGTTTCGCTTCGATGCCGGAGAGCGTTTCAAATTTGGTTTTGCGTTCGCTATTTGACATGGCTGGAAGTCTTATTCCACTCAACTATTTCGGCGGATGTTTTCGAGTCGTCACCCAATAATGCCGCAACTGAATCATCGCTCCGCGATTCATTTGTAATGCTTCAACGGTTGCGCGACCAATGGGTGTGATTCCATTCAAATGCGTTCCCTCATCGCTCCACGCAAAATGCTCTGTCCATTGTTGCTGGCGTGGATGAAACAGAGTGACCTCTCGTCGTGTTCGCGAATCAAACGCGGTTTGACGCGCGCCTTTGTAGCGATTGCAACTTGGGCAAGCTAAACATACGTTACTCATTTCCGTTTTTCCACCAGCAGACAAAGGAACAATGTGATCGACTTCAAACGTCACGCCCATCAACAATTCGGCGCTTTGACAATACTCACAACGAACTTTGGCAATGACGCGAATTTCGCGGCGCAGTTTCGCGGGGATGCGTGGGGTAGCCATTCAGGTTAGCCCCCGTTTTTTCCACGTGCGGTCAGCGTGTACAATGCTTTCGCTTTCAACAGCGCAATTCGATCTGTTTCCGCGAGCAGCTCGTCAAGCGCGGCGTGTTCAGCGCGCGTCAGCGTCGTCTCGCGATTTTTTCTCAGTAACGCACGCAATTTGCGTTGACGGCTGGGCGCAAGCGCCGCATCCGCGAGACTTTGTAATTCCGCATTGCCTAATGCGGCAAGCGTTTCCAATCCTCGCTGCGATTTGGCAGTTGGCTTGAGCCGCGCCGTTCTGATGCCCCGCAATAGTTTCTCGGCTAACTCCAATCGCGCATCCGGCGGCAAGCGTCGCGCGATTTCAAGCGCCTTGGGAACTGACATTGCAGACATATTTCACCTCACTTGGAATTCCGATTCTACTTGAACTCACCCAAATTCCGAAAACTGTTTTTCATTTCATCTGCGGAGACCGTATCCAACAAGCGCAACAACCTTCTCAGCACCTCTCCAATTACAAGTTGTTCAGATACAATGATCCCATAATGTTCTTTTCCTGAGTACGAGTAAACTTTCAGTAGTTTCGCAAAATCATCTTTGTTGAATGTCACGAGCGCTCGTTGCTGACCCGTTGCATACTCAAGCTGCTGCTCGTCTTCCATGTCTTCATTATGCACATCCCAGGCGGACACTGCGTCGAAGCCTTCAGCTCGAAGTGCTTGTGCAATTCTTCGGGACATATCCGAGTCCAGATACAACGCGATGAAGAGGCGCGTCGTCATGCATTTTCCAGTGCAACGCGATTTTCTGCGAGGTACTGTTCAATCTCGCCGGGATGATCGTGATAGTAACTGAGTGCGTCGTAAACTTCCGCGAGCGTCAGAACTCCATCATAATCCTCGACAATTTGTTCAGGGCTAAGGTTTTGCCGAAACAGCGCGACAATCGTTTGAACGGTTACGCTTTTCCCGCTCACGATTGGACGACCACCGTGCAGACCTTGCACTCGAACGATATGTGGATGCTCTGTCGTAATTCTGGGAAGACGCACGCGGCGATTGTGATTGGAGGTCACCTTGTTTGCCCGGAATTTTCCCTGTGCCTTTTGTTTCCTCTTTGTCTTTTGCATCTCGCCTCCTAAATACCAAACCATCCGACTATTTCACCACCACCAACGCCTGCCCCTGCTCCACCTTATCGCCGGCTTTCACGCGAATTTCTTTGACGACGCCGTCACGCGGCGCACGGATTTCATTTTCCATTTTCATCGCTTCCAAAATCACCAGCCCCTGCCGCGCTTTCACCGCGTCGCCGACATTGACGCTCACCTCGCGCACCAAGCCCGGCATCGGCGCTTTGATCGCGATGTCGCCGGCGGGCGCGCCCGCGCCTTTCGTGGCTTTCGCGATCTTGCGCGTCCGCTCGTCTTGGACATCCACGACATGCAAATGCCCGTCAATCAAAACGCGATACTCGTCACCTTCGCGCTGGACCAGCGCTTCCCACGACGCGTTATCGAGCAACAGCGAATAGAGCGAGTTGCCGTCAATACTGCGAAAATCAATCGAATGCGGCTCGCCGTTCACCAGCACCGAATTATTCGCGTTGATTTCCACCTCGTACGTTTTGGCGTTGATGATCGCGGCGTACTTCATCGCCCGACGCTCTCCCACGACCGAAACCGCTTCCAACCCGCGCGCGCGCTCGATGTTGGCGGCGGAATATTGATCGCGTGCTGACGCCGGTCGTGCGTGAGCAGCGCGGCGATAACCGCCGAAACTTTTTCATGCTCATCGTCGTCGCCGATTTGTTCCATCGTAAAGCGTTCGTCGAGAAACGACGTATCGAAAAGCCCGGCGATGAAACTCGTGCTCTCGAAAAGTTTTTGATGAAATGGAATCGAGGTCGCGATGCCCATGATTTTGTACTCGCTCAGGGCGCGCTTCATCCGCATAATCGCGGTCGAGCGGTCGGGACCCCACACGCACAATTTCGCGATGAGCGGATCGTAATAGAGCGACACTTCGAATCCTTCGTACACGCCGCTTTCGAGGCGCACGCCCGGACCCGTTGGCTCAAACAAAGAAATAATTTTGCCGGTCGAAGGCAAAAATCCGTTGTATGGATCTTCGGCGGTGATGCGGCACTCCATCGCCCAGCCATTCAAGCGCACGTCTTTTTGCTTGACGCTGAGGGTCCGCCCCGACGCGACCCGCAACATTTCTTTGACGATGTCCACGCCCGTGACGAGTTCCGTGACCGGATGCTCGACCTGCAAGCGCGTGTTCATTTCCAAAAAATAAAAGTGCTTTTCGCTATCCACCAAAAACTCGATCGTGCCGGCGTTGATGTAATTCGCGGCTTTCGCCGCGCGCGCGGCGGCTTTGCCCATTTTTTCGCGCAAGTCATCGTCCACGACCGGCGACGGCGATTCCTCGACCAATTTTTGATGCCGCCGCTGAATCGAGCATTCGCGTTCGCCCAGATAAACGACGTTGCCTTTCGCGTCCGCGAGAATTTGAATTTCGATATGCCGCGCGTGCTCGATAATTTTTTCGAGATAAACGGCCGCATCGCCAAACGCGGATTCGGCTTCACTGCGCGCGCGCGCAATCGCGCCCGGCAAATCTTCCGCCCGATCCACACGCCGCATGCCTTTGCCGCCGCCGCCCGCCGCGGCTTTCACCATCAGCGGATAACCGATTTTTTCCGCCTCGGCGATCATCGCGTCATCGCGCAATGCTTCGTACGTGCCCGGCACGACCGGCACGCCTTGCTTCGACACCGTGAGCCGCGCTTGAATTTTATTTCCCATCGCCTTGATCACGTCCGCCGACGGTCCGATGAACGTAATGCCGGCTTCCGCGCACGCTTTCGCAAAGCGCGCGTTCTCGGCGAGAAAGCCATAGCCCGGATGAATCGCGTCCGCTTTCGCGCGCAACGCGACCTCGATAATTCGATCAATCCGCAAATACGATTCGCGCGCCGGCGCCGGTCCAATATTGAACGCTTCGTCCGCGTAACGCACGTGCAACGCGTTGCGATCCACATCCGACCACACCGCGACCGTCTCCAAGCCTAACTCGCGGCACGCGCGCAAAATCCGCACGGCGATCTCGCCTCGATTCGCGACCAAGACTTTTTTTAGCATTCACACCTCACGCTTCAAACTTGCACAATACTTCATTACGCAATACGCCCTACGCTCCTCGCTCTTCGCTTTTCAAAAATCCTTCCAACTTGTTCTTTACTTCCGCCCATTCGCTATCAATCACGCTATACATCACCGTATTGCGCGCGTAACCCGTGTGCGTGATCTGATATTTTCGCAGAACGCCTTCGCGCTTTGCGCCGAGCCGTTCAATTGCGCGCTGCGAGCGCACGTTCCGCTCGTCGGTTTTCAGTTGCACGCGCACACAGCCGAGCGTTTCAAATGCATGCTGCAAAAGCAAATACTTGCATTCCGTGTTGAGTGCTGTGCGCCAAACCGCCGGCGTCAGCCACGTTCCACCGATCTCCAGCCCGCGATCCGCGCGGCTAATGTTCAAGTAACTCGTCACGCCGACCGCGCGATTATCCGCGCGGCGAATAACCGCGAACCAAATGTTCGTGCCTGCGGCGCTTTGCTCAAGTGATTTGCCGATCCACGCGCGCATCTCATCGCGCGTTTTGGGCGCGGGCGCGATCATCAGCTCCCAGATTTCGAAATACTGCGATGCCGCAAACAGATCATCGGCGTGGTTCAGTTCAAGCGGCTCAAGGCGGACGTGCGTGCCTTCGAGGGTGAGGGGTGTGATATTCATCGCGGCAACACGTATTGGAGGACGATGTGCTCACCGTTGCGCTTGTGAGTGATGACCAAGTACCGAATTCGCAATTCAACACTGTTGCTTTTCAGTACGATAAATTGCTCAGAACCCCGCTGAACGATGCGCGCATCTGCAATACCATCCCGTTGCATTTCCTGCACAAGCCATCGCTCGTCGTAATCAAGTTCACGCTTCAGAATCAGATTGAACGTTCGCTCCGGAATCTCCGGATAGGCATGGAGATTGGCATCACCATGCACTTCAGCCACAAGCCGGAGACGTGGACGGATAGACGCTCTTTCAATTTCGCGCGATTGCGCGATGTCACCTTGTTCCAAGTGTCCGAGAAATTCGATAATGGGAGGTTGCTCGGATGGTGGCATGCCGCTCTCATCAAGAATCTGTTTCCAAATTTGCTCCAGCAATTGCTCTTTCGGCAATGTCTCGTAAAACGATCCTTCCACAAGGGCAAGCCGCACCCGTTGATTGTCATTAGAACGAGTCCGAACAAAATAGAAACATGCGCGTTGGCGTGAGAGATAATCCGAAGCAGCGGATAACGGATAATCGAAAAGTTGACCGGCGTGAGGTACCATCGTACTGCCCGATATGCGTTTGGCTTCCAACAGCGATTTGCGTCGTGTTGGAATCGTTGAATTGAACGATGCCACCGCGTCGCCCTTTGAATCTTTCAGTTCAAGCAACGCGCCATTTCCGAAAGTCGGTTGGCTATCCGCCGCTAATAAAAAATCCGGAAATATACCCGAACCGGTTTCCCATTTCGGTTGGGCAAACCATTCAGCCGCCATCTCAAATTGCTTGGAATCTTTTTTGCGTTTGATTGTTCTCAGTTTATTCGCTAAATCGGCGTTTGTTTCGGCAAGACGATCAATTTCTTGGTCGGATACGTTCAGGACACGATTTTGCAGTTCTTTCGCCCAATTGCGAATGAACTTGACCAATGTCTTTCGATCACCTACATAGCCAAACTTGACGTATGTAGCAGCGAGTTCATCTAAACTGGATCGTGTGACAAGCGACGGGCGCGCGTGAACAGCATAAGCAACCGAAACGAAAAGTTTAAGCACGCCCATGTTTGTATCCTCGTTTTCTCTCGAGCAAAGCCATTTGATGCTTTGGTTTCTTGACCAAAACATCACCCTTCCAGATTTTTTCGAGATCAGGAGTGAAACGATAATACGCACGGAGTGATTCTATCGAATCCGCCTCGCGTTCTTCCGTCATTCGCTTTTCAATCAGCTTTACATTTTTCGGGTCAATCTCAATTCCTACCGATGGACGCCCTACTTGCTCCGCGACCACAAGCGTTGTTCCTGTTCCACCAAACGGGTCAAGGACGAGATCGCCCGGCATGGTTGACGAAAGAATGATTCGCAACAATAACGCGACAGGCGATTGCTGCTTGTGGGCGCGGTCGCCGTTGTTCTGACGCAATGCTTCGTCGCCGGCAAAGTAGCCCGAGGTCAGTTCGCGGATATCGTCCCATACATCGGTAACAAAAACGCCGTTCTCGCGTGGGATTTTGTGTTCAGGGCGCAAGGGCAAATCAATTCGCAAGCGATTGAATACGCACGGACGTTTGCCTTTTGTCGCAAATGCGATGATTTGGTACTGCTTGCCGAAGCGAATCGTATTAGGCACTGCCGATGTGCGCTTTGTCCAGATAATCAGATTCTGCAGTGTCCAACCGGTCTCACGCAAACACTGCAAGACCGCTTCGGTGTTTTTCTCGCGTTGCATAAAATAGATCGCGCCGCCTTCCGCCGTCAATTCGCGCACGCGCGAACACACCGTTTGCATCATCAGCCAATATTCATGCTCGGGCAAGGTATCATCGAAGTAATCGTAATCTTTGCCTTGATTGAACGGCGGATCAAGAAAGGTCAAGTAAACTTGTTCTTTGCTCGCTTCTCTGTGAAAAATAATTTCGTTCAGTTTTTCGATGCAATCGCCTTGGATTAACTTTGACATTTGTTTTCCTACTCCCATGCCCTAGCTTTGCGTTGACCAAAAATTTGCAAATTCACTTCAAAGGACGCACGTTCGCCCATTCGCCTTCCATTCGATCATCGTCCAGCGCAGATTCGATATAGCTGAGCCAACGTTTGCTCCTAAAGATTCCATTTGCAGTCGCTTGGAAGCTGCGCCATTCCTTCGGTGTGAGTAACCAGTCTGATTCATCCATTCGAGGGTCTTCTTCCTTAAAATCAAACTGACTCAGGACGGCATTCAGAGTATTGATGTGAGAGTAATGCCCGGACGCGCGATCAATTGCTATAATGGTGACGCCAATTCTCCGCTTCACGGGCTCGCTATCAACTTCGAAGATATATTTCTTTCCCGCATAGTGTCTGACCGACATTTACTTCTCCTCTGTGCTAATTCACAACTCACAACGGAATATTCCCGTGCTTCTTCGGCGGATTCGTATCGCGCTTGTTCTGCAACATCTCCAGCCCCGCGATCAATTTCGCGCGCGTCTGATGCGGCTCGATCACATCGTCCACATAGCCGCGGCTCGCCGCGATGTACGGATTCGCGAAATGCTCGCGATATTCTTGGATCAATTTCTGCCGCAGCGCATCCGGATCCGCCGCGCGCGCGATTTCGTCGCGGTACAAAATATTCACCGCGCCTTCGGGTCCCATCACCGCAATCTCTGCGCTGGGCCACGCGTAATTGAGGTCGCCGCGAATGTGCCTGCTGTTCATCACGTCGTACGCGCCGCCGTACGCCTTGCGCGTGATGACCGTAATTTTCGGCACGGTCGCTTCGCAGTACGCGTACAACAATTTCGCGCCGTTGCGAATAATTCCGCCGTGCTCCTGCCCCACGCCCGGCATAAAGCCCGGCACATCTTCAAACGTAATCAGCGGAATGTTGAAGCAATCGCAAAAACGCACAAAGCGCGCGCCTTTGGTCGAAGAGTTGATATCGAGCACGCCGGCCAGCACCATCGGCTGTTGCGCGACGATGCCGACGGCGCGCCCGTTCAAGCGCGCGAAGCCGACGATAATGTTTTGCGCGTACAGTTCTTGCACTTCGAGAAAACTGCCGTCGTCCACCACGCGCTGAATAATGTCCTTCATATCGTACGGCTTGTTCGGCGAATCGGGAATGATTTCGTCGAGGAGCGGATCGGCGCGCAGCGCGTCGTCATTCGGGCGCACGAGCGGCGGCTCTTCCATATTATTTTGCGGCAAGTACGAAAGCAATTTGCGAATCACTTGCACGCCATGCTCCTCGCTGTCCGCGGCGAAATGCGCGACGCCGCTTTTTTCGTTGTGCACGATCGCGCCGCCGAGTTGCTCGAACGTCACGTCTTCGTGCGTCACGGTTTTCACGACATCCGGTCCGGTGACGAACATGTAGCTCGTGTCCTTGACCATCACGATAAAGTCGGTCAGCGCCGGCGAATAGACCGCCCCGCCGGCGCACGGTCCCATCACCGCGCTGATTTGCGGAATCAATCCGCTGGCGAGCGTGTTCTGCAAAAAAATATCCGCGTAGCCGCCGAGCGAGACGACGCCTTCCTGAATGCGCGCGCCGCCGGAATCGTTCAGCCCGATCACCGGCGCGCCATTCTTCATCGCCATATCCATCACCCGCACGATTTTTTCCGCGTGCGCTTCACCGAGACTCCCGCCCATGACCGTAAAATCTTGCGAGTACGCGTACACCAGCCGCCCTTCAATCGTGCCGAAGCCGGTGATGACGCCGTCGCCCAAATACGATTCGCCCTCCGCGCTGAACGCGTTCTGCCGCGAGCCGACGAACATTCCGAGTTCTTGAAACGACCCTTCATCAAGCAGCAATTCGATGCGTTCGCGCGCGGTCAGTTTTCCTTTCGCGTGTTGTTGGTCAACGCGTTTGGAACCGCCGCCCATGCGCGCTTGCTCGCGCTTTAGTCGTAGTTCGAGAATTTTTGGATCAATGGACATGGAATTACCTCAAAATATCACTCAGAGCAGAGAGCACGGAGAAAAAAGTTTTTCTTACCTCTGCGACCTCTGCGCTCTCTGCGGTAAAAATTATTTGCTGTCCAATACATTCCGGGCGATGACCATCCGCTGAATCTCGCTCGTGCCTTCATAGATTTCCGTGATCTTCGCATCGCGGAAATAGCGCTCGACCGGTAGTTCTTTGCTATAGCCGATCCCGCCATGCACTTGAATCGCTTTCGTCGTCACCCACATCGCAGTTTCGCTCGCGTACAGTTTTGCCATGGATGCTTCTTTGGAAAATTTTTCACCGCGATCCTTTTTCACTGCCGCGTGGTATATCAATAATCGCGCCGCTTGAATTCGCACTGCCATATCCGCGATCATCCATTGAATCGCTTGAAACTCGGCGATGCGCTGACCGAACGCCTCGCGTTCTTTCGCATACCGCACACTCGCTTCATACGCCGCTTGCGCGATGCCGAGCGCCTGCGCGCCAATGCCGATGCGCCCAGCGTCGAGCACCGTCATCGCAATCTTGAATCCATCCCCCTCTTCACCGATTCGATACGCCGCAGGAATTTTGTAATTCTCGTACGTGATTTCGCATGTCGCGCTCGCGCGAATTCCCAGTTTCGGTTCGACCTTGCCGCGTATAAAGCCGGGCAGCGTCGTATCCACGACAAAGCACGCCGTGCCGCGATGCTTTTGCTCCGGATTCACCAACGCGAACAAAATAATATAATCCGCGACCGGACCGCTCGTCACCCACGACTTGCGTCCGTTGATGATGTACGCGTCGCCTTCGCGCACCGCGCGCGTTTTCATATTGCCGGCGTCGCTGCCGGATTGCGGCTCGGTCAGCGAATACGCGCCGAGTTTTTTGCCGGAGGCAATCGGCACGAGAAATTTTTTCTTTTGCTCTGCTGTGCCGAATTTTTTCAAGCCGTGACAAACGAGCGAGTTGTTCACGCTCATCACGGTTCCGTGCGACGCGCACACTTTGGAGATTTCCTCCATCGCGAGAACGTAACTGACACAATCCAGCCCGCCGCCGCCGTACTCTGCCGGCACTTCGATGCCCATCAAGCCGAGCTCGCCCATCTTCTTGACGGTCGCGCGCGGAAATTCGCCGGTCTCGTCAATCTGCGCGGCAATCGGCGCGATTTCTTTTTGCGCGAATTCGCGCGCCAGATCGCGAATCGCGCGTTGTTCTTCGGTTAGTTCGAGGTTCATGCTGAATGCCTCTCTATTCTTCGATTTCAAGAAACTCGCCGCGATGAAAACACAGCCGCAATTGATCCACAACTTCGCGCCCAATCAAATACTCGTTCCCAAGAAACAACACCGTCACATCCAGTTGCCTGCCTTCAAGCGACAACGTGCCGACATACTCGGCAGAGTAGATTCGATTTCCATCTCCCAATTCGACCGGGATTTCGGTTAGCGGTTTTGGCAAGCCAGAACGTTCCGACTCTGGAATCACCAAGCCGCCATCATACCCGGTATCTACGTATCCCAAGACATTGAATTCCCGATCGTGAACCCGACAGCGCACTCGCAAGTATGGAAAGGGGGAATGCCTGCTCATAATCTCCGCCATTTGAGCACATAGTTGTATCCAATCTTCCAGAGCGCAAAATTTCCTGCTCCGAATTTTTCTGCGGCTTGGCAAAGAACTTCAACATGCTTTGTGCTAACCACGAGTGTCCCGTCTAACCCAATCGCAACGTACTCCCCCTTGTGTTCGCTCTCCAGATGCTTGGCATGTTTGTCGTAGAGGGAAACATCGCGCCGCAACAATTTTCTCTGCGCGGGCGTGGCGTTCCGCAAGGCGAAACGTCCCGTCGAGTCGTCGTCCGCGCGTTTACTTGACGCGACATACTGCGTTTTACTCTCTTTGATCGCCTTGGGTTTCCTAATCATTTCGCGCCCCCGCAGTTCCCTGCATTATCCGCACTTTCAGCGTCCTAAACCCTCTCCACCGCCATCGCCACCGCTTCGCCGCCGCCCAAGCATAATGCTGCGACGCCGCGTTTCAGCCCGCGCTCTTTCAACGCGTACATCAGCGTGACGATCACGCGCGCGCCGCTCGCCCCGACCGGATGCCCCAGCGCGATCGCGCCACCGTTCACGTTCACGCGCGCCCAATCCAAACCCAGTTCTTTGCCGTCGGCGAGAACTTGCGCGGCAAACGCTTCATTGATTTCAAAAAGATCAACGTCCGGCAATTTCCAATTCACTTTATCGAGCAAGTTGCGGATCGCGTAAATCGGCGCCCAGAAAATATGCTTCGGGTCGGTCGCGGCTTGCGCGTAACCGACGATGCGCGCGACTGGCTGCAAATTATCGCGCGCGGCAATCTCCTCGCCGACCAAAACCAACGCTGCCGCGCCGTCGCTCCACGGCGGCGCGTTGCCGGCAGTCACGGTTCCGTTGTCTTGAAATGCTGGCTTCAATTTCGCGAGCGCATCCAGCGAGGTGTCCGCGCGCGGCGTTTCGTCCGTGTCGAACAATTTTGTTTCGCCCTTGGCGACGATCGGCACCGCGACGATTTCCTTTTTGAATTTGCAATCCCTAATCGCGGCGAGCGCCTTCTGATGTGACGCGAGTGCAAATTCATCTTGCATCGCGCGCGTGATGCCGCACTCCGCCGCGATAAACTCTGCCGCATTGCCCATATGCCAATCTTCCAACGCGCACCACAAGCCGTCGTGAATCACGGCGTCGGACACGCGCTGATCGCCGGCGCGATAACCAAAGCGCGCGTCGAGCAAAAGAAAGGGCGCGCGATTCATGCTTTCCATTCCGCCCGCAACCAAAACGTCCGCGTCGCCGGCGCGAATCATAGACGACCCGAACATCGCGGCTTTCATTCCCGATCCGCACACCTTGCCGATTTGCGTCGCGCTGATCGTATCGCGCAGACCGGCTTTCAGCGCGGCTTGCCGCGCCGGCGCTTGCCCCAGCCCCGCGCCGATGACGTTGCCCATCAACACTTCCTCGACGCGCTCCGGTGCGATGCCGGCGCGCTGGACCGCGGCGGCAATCACAATCGCACCGAGTTGCGGCGCGGGAATGTTCGCCAGCGCGCCTTGAAATTTTCCGGTCGGCGTGCGCGCGCCCCCGACGATGAAAACATCGCGCATTTTCAATTGCACTCCTTCTTCCCCTCGAAAAGCATTCTGAGTACTTCACAATTTCATGAATGGGTGAGCGCTCTCTAGCGCGGTGGATGCTCGAAATCGGCGTTAGAGAACGCCTCCCTCATTAATCTGTAATGTACCGATTCTACCAAATATCCGCGCGTTTGGCTATTGTCCACGAATCCACACGAATTTACACGAACAAAACCCGCGTACGCGTAGCATAGCCCCTTGTGGGCGTTTACGATCTTCGCCACATCATCAACGCGCCCAATATTCGCAATCCCGCGCCGATCAACAACAACATTTGCACGCTCACGAATGCGGTGAGCGACGAAGACAGCAAGGGCGATAGAAACGCGGCGACGTTAATCAGCGTGTTGAAGGCGGCAATAAAGCTCGCGCGATTCTCCGCCGGGCAAACATCGAGCAAGCCATTGAAGAACGAAATCTGAAAGCCGGCGGTAAACACGCCGCCCCAAAAACAAATCGGCACGACCCATTCAACCGATGGCGCGAGCGCGGTGAAAAGGGGAAATCCCGCCAAGCCGACGGACGTTGCAATCAACACCGCGCGATTGCCGTATCGGCTGGCAATGCGCGCCCAGACGGGGAAAAAGAAAATCGAGGTCCCATTATTGACCATCGAAAAAATTCCAATCCAGCCCTCGCTCGCGTTCAGAACCCGGACCCAATAGATCGAATAAAGCGGAATCGCGAACCACAGCCCTGCCGTCAACAATACGCTTGCGGTCGTGAAACGCGCAAATGCGCCGCTCCCGCGCAGCATCGCGATAAATTCGCGCGCGCCGCGCGGTGCGATTATTTTCGCGTCCAAGTCCGACGCCGACGCAGGCGGCATTTGCAAGCGCATCAAATGATAAATGCTCAGCATCGACGCGGCGAATGCGAGGATGAAGAGGAATTGGTAATTGAGCGGAAACGTGACGAGGTCGAGAAATCGTCCGGCGATCAGCGCGGTCAGCGTCGTCGTGATGCCAAGCAGAATATTCCGGACGCTCACAATGTGCGGACGATCTTCGGTTTTGACCGCGTGCGCGAATAGCGTCGTGAAGGCGACATTCGCCATCGCGCCGGGAATCGTCAACAATCCGAACAGCACGATGACGATATCCGCGCGGTGCGTCAAAACGAAAAACGGCATCAGCCCGATCGCGAGATAGCCCACGCGATTCAGAATCGCGGTGTTGACCAAAACGGGGAGCGGTTTGTTTTCGCGTTCAACCAGCCGACTGCCGGGAATCGAGGCGAAAATCGTCACCAACGCCGGCAGTGAAGAGAGCAAGCCGACGTGCGTGTCACTACCGCCGAGACGAATCGTGAAAACGGAGAGGAACGATTGCGCGACGGCAAACAGCACGCCGAACCACGCGATATCGCCGTAGAGATGCCACGCGTTTTGGCGGTCAATCGTTTGGCGCGGCGCAAACGCGCGTGTGACGCGCGTGCGTACGCGCGTGGGAAGAGAAGAAATATCGTTGGACATTTACAATCTAAAAGGGCGACGCCCGTCTTTGGATGCGTCGCCCCCATTCAATCGGTTTCTTGTTTCAACGCCTGCAATAATTTGTCGTACGTGTCCGGCAAAAGTTCGGAAATCATACGCGTCTCGGCGAGCACGGGCATAAAGTTCGTGTCGCCGTTCCAACGCGGGACGATGTGAAAATGAACGTGATCTTCCACGCCCGCGCCGGCAGCGCGCCCCAAATTCGCGCCGACATTGAATCCCTGCGGATTCATCACGCGGCGCAACGCGCGAATGCTTTTGCCGATGAGCCGCATCATTTCTTGCTGCGTGTCAGCATCGAGCGATTCGAGGTCGCCGGAATGCTCGAACGGGGCGACCATCAGATGACCGTTCGTGTACGGATACAAATTTATCACGATAAACGCGCGCGCGCCGCGTTCCAAAACCAAATTGGCGCGATCTTTTTCGCGCTCCGCGCGCAGTTTCTCGCAAAAAATGCACTCGCGCGTTTCCGATCCTTTCGGCGCTTTCAGGTACGCCATTCGCCAGGGAGTCCAGAGTCTCTTCATGCTGCAAGTCTCAAGTCGCAAGTCGCAGGTTTTAGGTTGCAAGTCTCAAGATGCAAGTCGCAGACAATATTACCTGTGACCTGTGGCATGAAACTTGCGACCTGCGACTTGGAACCGGCTACTTTCTTACAC
>JACQGS010000208.1 GCA_016199405.1 Chloroflexota bacterium
CGCGCCGGCGTACTCCAGCCGATCCAATTGGATGCCGATAAAATCCGCGGCTTTGCCCGTCTCCAACGCGCCGATGTCATCGCGATTCAGCACGCGCGCGCCGCCCAGCGTGCCGAGTTCGAGCGCCTGCCGCGCGTTCATTGCATTCGGATTGCCTTGCACGCGTTGCAACAGCATCGCTTGCCGCGCTTCGGACAGCATGTGCGATGAATCGTTCGACGCGCTGCCGTCCACGCCCAATCCAACTTTCACATTCGCTTGCATCATTTTCACAATCGGCGCGATGCCGGACGCCAGCCGCATATTCGATGTCGGGCAATGCGCGATGCCGGCGCCGGCGCGCGCGTACCACGCGATTTCCGCGTCACTGCAATGCACGCTGTGCGCGAACCAAACGTCGTTGCCGAGCCATTCCAAATGCTCGGCGTAATCTACGGGCCGCTTGCCGAATTTTTGCAAGCAAAATTCTTCTTCGTCCAACGTTTCCGCGAGGTGCGTATGCAAATTCACTTTGTATGAACGCGCCAAGTGCGCGGATTCGCGCATCAGGTCGGGCGTGACGGAAAAGGGCGAGCAGGGCGCGAGCGCGACGCGGCACATCGAGTACGGCGCGGCGTCGTGAAATTGCTCAATCACGCGGCGCGAATCGCGCAAAATATTTTCGGCGCTGTCGCAAACGCGGTCGGGCGGCAAGCCGCCTTGCGATTCACCGAGCGACATCGAGCCGCGTGTCGGGTGAAAGCGGATGCCAATCTCGCGCGCGGCGCGGATCTCGTCGTCGAGTTGGCACCCGTTCGGATAAAGATACAAATGATCGGCGGCGGTGGTGCAGCCAGACAAAATCAATTCGGCGAGACCAATCAGCGCGCTTGTGTAGACCGCGTCGGGCGTGAGTTCCGCCCAAATCGGGTACAACGTGGTGAGCCAGTGGAAAAGGTTCGCGTCTTGCGCGGCGGGAATCGCGCGCGTGAGCGTTTGATAGAGATGATGGTGTGTGTTGACGAGACCGGGCAAGACGATCAGCCCGCGCGCATCCATCACGCGGTCGGCAGTCTTGGGTAACTCGTTTGTCGCGCCGACTTGGACGACGACGTTATCGCGGACAAACAGCGCGCCGTCGCGGATTTCGCGGCGCGCCGCGTCCATCGTTACAAGTACATCGGCGTTTTTGAGGAGGAGCGTTGGCATGATGCCCTCGCGGAGAGAATGGAACGCGCGGTGTTGCCGCAAGCAACGCGATTATAACACACTCTTTCCAACGCAATCAAACGAACAAAAAAGCGCGTCACGGATGGACGCTTCTTTCGTTTAAAGAATATGGAAGCAGTAAAAAACCAACTGTCTCTCGGGAGGTGAACCACATGCTGCCAGTTGATACGCTCCAAGGCAAGTGGACAGAACTTCGCGGCAAAGTCAAACAGCGCTGGGGTCAAATTACGGACAATGACCTCGACCGCATTAGCGGCAAACGCGATGAACTTGCCGGCTTGCTTCAACAAAAGTACGGCTACGCCAAAGAAAAGGCGGAGCAAGAGATCGATCAGTTTTTCAAATCGGTCAATCGCTTGACCAATGCGCAGAAATGATCGAGCGCGCAGATTGATTTGAAATCCAAATCGGAGGTAACCATGAGTCTAATTGTTTGGTTGCTCGTCGGATTGATCGCCGGTTGGCTTGCCGGTCAGGTAATGAAAGGCAGCGGCTATGGCGTCATCGGCGACATTGTGGTTGGGATCCTCGGCGCCCTCGTCGGCGGATTCTTGGCAGGCGCGTTGTTCGGCGGCGACTATGTTACCGGGCTGAATCTCGGCACGATTATCGTTTCGTTCTTTGGCGCGGTAATTCTCATCGCGATTCTGCGCGCGTTGCCGGGACCATCCGCGGTCTAGAGCTGGATGTTGCAAAGGGGCGCGCGGGCATCGCTTGCCTACGATCGGCCGCGCGCCTCGTTTTTGAATTTCTTTTCATTCAACTTGAGGGAATCCAATGCTTCCACTGCGCGTGATGCATCATCGCCGGCAAGGTTTGGCGATCATAACGCTCGCGATCATTCTCACCAACGTCGTGGTCTTTTTGTTCGAACTTTCTCTCGGTGCGAACGTCGACGATTTTATTCGCACCTATGGCGCGGTTCCCAGAGAAATTCTCACCGGGCAAGACCTATTGCCAACCGGACCGCGACCCATTTGGATGCAGTTGTTGACCTCTATGTTTGTGCACGCGGGTTGGTTGCACCTCCTTGGAAACATGGTTTATCTGCGCGCCTTTGGCGACGACATTGAAGATGCTTTCGGTTGCGTTGCCTATCTGCTTTTCTATTTAGGCGCCGGCATTTTCGCTTCGCTCGTTCACATTTTCGTGAGCGGCGCCGGCGATACTACCCCGAGCGTCGGCGCAAGCGGCGCGATCGCCGGCATCTTGGGCGCATATCTTGTACTATTCCCGCGCCGGCATGTGCAAGTGCTCATGCCAAGTATTTTTCTCTGGACAACGCGCATGAGTGCGCTAGCGTTGTTGGGATTTTGGTTTTTCATTCAGTTTTTAAACGGCATGCTCGCCATGCTGCTTGGCGTAAATCAATCAGAGGGTATTGCGGTGTGGGCGCATATTAGTGGCTTTGTAGCCGGTGCGCTGGTCGCAGTTGTTTGGCGCGGCATGACGCGAGTTCGGCGTCACAGCTGGATGCGTGTATAGAGTCCATGGCATTTTTGAATTCGAGGCGTGTTGCGCATGGTTGAATTAATTCTCATTCTCATTTTGATTTTATTGTTGCTTGGTCGACGCATCTCGCGCAGCGTGATTGTTATTCTTCTGGTCGTGTTGATCGTCCTGTTGTTATTGGGACGGATATGAGAAAAATCGCGCCGATGAATTCATGCCGGCTTGATTCTCAATGGCTGGATTCATTCGGATAAAAACCACAAATAGTTATTTCTGTCGCAAAAAATACGACAATCCCATTCGTAATTGTGCTACGTCGAATTCAACGTTCCAACGATTCCATTCCTTTGGCACCCGTGCAATAATCTGAAAAATCACGCGGAGAATCTCGCAAGTTTCAATTCATCGGCTTGGATTGCCCAACCTTAGGAGGAAAATATGAGTTGCATCGCATGGTTACTCGTCGGCTTGGTTGCCGGATGGTTAGCCGGCATGGTAATGAAAGGCGGCGGGTATGGCGTCATCGGCGACATTATCGTCGGAATTCTAGGGGCGATGCTCGGTGGATTCTTGGCGACCGCGTTCTTTGGCGGCGACTTTACCACCGGATTCAATCTCACGACGATTTTCGTTGCGTTTATTGGAGCAATCCTGCTCATCGCGATCCTGCGCGCTCTGCCGGGGCGTTCAGCAGTGTAAAGTCAGTTCAACATAACAACGTCAACTACACGCATAACAAGTCCGAGCGCGGGAATTACTCTCGCTCAATCCCGGGGTCTAGCAGTCTGTCGGAGAACCCTTGTAGCATAGCGCC
>JACQGS010000201.1 GCA_016199405.1 Chloroflexota bacterium
ACGAGGATTGGGCGGGCGGCGGATTTTATTTCAATCTCGGTTACACGACGCCGAGCGGCGGCGGCAATCGTCCGTTTGGCGGCATTCTGCGTTTCAAAAATTCCGAAGACGGCTACGCGACGATCTATCGTTTCTTCAACGACCTTGCCGCGTTTCGCTTCCAAAATGGCTTGCAATTATCGTTTGGGCACGGCACATGGCGGAATAATTATCCGGTCAGTTTCGGCGCGACGGTTTTGTATTATCGGCAGGTGGACGGAATGCAGCCGGTTGCGTTGCCGGCGGCGGACTAATTATGCAACTCCACGACTATACCGCCGCGAACCGCCGCGCGTGGAATCAAGCCGCGCCGGTTCACGCTCAGCATAATTTCGATTCACTCCGCGCGAATTTCGCGCGTCCCGGCTATGCGTGCCTCGACGCGATTGCGACCGACATTCTGCGCGGCATCGGCGTCGCCGGCAAATCCGTCGCGCAGTTGTGCTGCAACAACGGCCGCGAATTGCTTTCGATCAAGAATCTCGGCGCGGCGCGGTGCGTCGGCTTTGACATCGCGGACGACTTTATCGCGCAGGCGCGCGCGCTTGCGTCCGCCGGCAAAATCGAATGTGAATTCGTCGCCGGCGACGTGTACGACATTCCGCGCGCGTACGCCGCGCAGTTCGATTTGGTTTTCATCAGCATCGGCGCGCTCGGCTGGCTGCCGAATATCGAAAAGTTTTTCGAGATCGTCGCGTCGTTGTTGCGCGCGGACGGCACGCTCTTCATCTACGAGCAGCACCCGATCACTGTGATGTTCGACGAGGCGGATAAAAGCGATCTTCCGCCGCGTCTGCATTATTCGTACTTTCTCGACGCGCCGTTCGCGGACGACGGCGGCTTGGATTATTACGGCGGCACGCGCTATGAATCGTTGATCAAATACTGGTTTCATCACAAACTCTCCGACATCGTGCAAGCCATTCTTGATCAAGGGCTGACGCTCAAAGCGTTCCGCGAATATCCGCACGACATTTCCAATCTGTTCGCGCATGTCGAAAAGATGGAGATCAAGCTGCCGCTGTGCTATACGCTTATCGCGCAAAAGGAATCTACTGTGACGGAGTGAGCCAATGCCAACTATTTTCAGTGAGGGATACAAATTCAGATTCTATTCGACGGACAGGACCGAGCCACCGCATATGCATGCGATTCGCGGAGAGAACGTTGCAAAAATTTGGTTGATGACGCTTGAGGTAGAATACAATCGTAGGTATAATGAGCGCGATCTGAATCGGATCGTTCGATTGGTCCAAGAAAACCGGAAGCGCCTGTTGGAGGTGTGGTATGAGCACTTTGGTCGCTAAACCTTCTGCCGCCAAAGAAATGAAGGTCGCAAAAGGCGTTCGTTTCACCGACACAATGCTCTACATTGCGCTCGCAGATGGCCGCGAAATCGGCGCACCGCTCGCGCGCTTTGCGTGGCTGGAAAAAGCAACCCCGGCTCAACGCGCCCATTGGTCCATTGAGCCGCACGGCTTTGCCGTGTACTGGGAAGAACTCGACGATGGCATCGAACTCGAGCATTTGTTTGAATGATACGTGAGCAAAACGGCAGCACGGCTGCCTTCTACCCATCGGGTCAATCGACTGTGTACGAGCCGTACCAGTTGCCTTGACGCATAACGGACGCCGTTATAAACTAGGAGCGCAACCATGTCCGAAAAAAAATTGAACCCTATTCACCCGGGCGAGGTGTTGCACGAAGAATTTATCAAGCCGATGGGGCTGAGTCAGACCCGGCTGGCAACTGAAATCGGTGTTCCGCCGCGCCGCATCAATGAAATTGTCTTGGGGAAACGTAGTGTGACCGCCGACACTGCCTTGCGCCTTTCGCGGTATTTTGGAACATCGCCGCAATTCTGGCTCGGACTGCAAGCCGATTTTGATTTGGATGTAACGGCGGATGCTTTAGGCAAACGGCTGGAACGTGAAGTGAAAACTTTCGCAATGGTTCGCTGAAAATCCCAATCGAGAGAAATTAATAAAATGTCCTACCTCGACCGCGCCAACGCGCTGAAAGAAAAATTGATCGCGATCCGCCGCGATCTGCACGCGCATCCCGAGCTCGCGTTTCAAGAAGTCCGCACCGCGCAACGCGTCGCGCAAACGCTCGATGAATTGCAAATCGAATATTCGACCGGCGTCGCCAAGACCGGCATCGTCGCGATCATCGGCGAGGGGACGCCGCGCTTTGCGTTGCGCGCGGATATGGACGCGCTGCCGATCCTCGAGGCGAACGACGTGCCGTACCAATCGCAGAATGCCGGCGTCATGCACGCATGCGGACACGACGCGCATACCACGTGCTTGCTCGGCGCGGCGATGATCCTGAGCGAAGAATTCAAAAAAGGAAATTTGAAAGGGTCGGTGAAATTGATATTTCAACCGGCGGAAGAAAATTGGGACGCGGAATTGAAAAGCGGCGGGCGGCGCATGGTCGAAGAAGGCGCGCTGAATGATGTCGACGCGGTCGTCGGCTTGCACGTCATCAGCACGTTGCCGAGCGGCGAAGTGCACACGCGCGCCGGCGCGTTTATGGCGGCGGTGGATTCATTTGAGGGCGATGTGATCGGGCGCGGCGGGCACGGCGCGTATCCGCACGAAGCGCTCGATCCGATCTGGCTTGCCGCGCAAGTTGTCAACGCGATTCACGGCACGATCTCGCGCCTCAAACATCCGGCGAAACTTGGCTTGATATCCGTGACGACGATTCACGCCGGCACGGCGACGAACGTGATTCCGGATTCCGTGCGTATGAGCGGCACGATCCGCAGTTTCGAGGAAGACGTGCGCGCGCAAATGCACGCGGATTTGGAAAAAGCATTCGCGCTCACGCGCGCGTTCGGGGGCGATTACAAGCTGACCATCCAACGTGGCTATCCGCCGACGGTGAATGATGCGCGCATGGCGGATTTCGTCAAGGGGATGGCGCGCGATTTGATCGGCGCGAATTGGGTCAAGGACGCGGAGATTGAAATGGGCGCGGAGGATTTTAGTTATATGACGCTCGCGAAACCCGGCGCGTTCTTTTATCTCGGCGCGAAAAAAGACGGCGTGCATCGCCCGCATCACAACGCGGTCTTTGATATTGACGAAAACGTTTTGCCGACCGGCGCGGCGTTATTGGCGGAGGCAGCGCGGAAATTTTTGACGCGGTGACGCTTGGAAAATCCGCGTTCTGTGCTACAATTGCATTCGCGCGGGAATAGCCAGTCGCGTTTTGCAGGAGGTGAGAACATGGAAAAGACGCTTGAGATACCACCGTCTGCGCCACCACACCTGAGAATGACTGAAGAGGAATTCGAAGCGTGGTGCGACGAAGACGTAAAAGCCGAGTGGGTTCATGGGGAGGTCATCGTGCATTCGCCAGCCGCCTACATTCATGTTTCTATCGCTAGCTTTCTCATCCAAGTGGTTGGACTATTCGTTCAGCATCACAAGATTGGTATTGTTGTTGGTCCCGAATTTCAAATCCGCATGCCTGGCTTGCGCCGCGTGCCTGATCTGCTATTCATTGCCGAGCCACGGCGCAACATCATCAAACGCACCTTCGTCGAAGGCGCGCCGGATCTCGTGATGGAGATTGTTTCGCCGGATAGCGTGGAGCGCGATTATCGCGAAAAGCATCTCGAATACGAAGCGGCGGGCGTGCGCGAATACTGGCTCTTCGATCCGCAGTGGCAGCGGACGCAAGTCCACGCGTTGAATAACGCGGGCAAATACGCGCGCATCGCCGAATCAGCAGGCGTCATTCATTCCACGGTGCTGCCCGGCTTCTGGCTGCGGACGGCATGGTTGTGGCAAGACCCGTTACCGAATACGCTCGATGTGTTGCGCGAGCTGGGCGTGCTTTAATTGCGCGGTACGGAGACAGCGCGCAAGTTCTGGGTGCGGTGATGCTGAGGCGAAGATCGAATTGCCCTCCTGTATACTGTGGGTTAGAATATCTCTGGTCGGCTTTCAGGTTACGACCCCGACTCTGCAAAAGGTGGTGGTAAAATGCAAAAAACTATTCCGTTGAAGATTGAGAATGGTCGGCTTTCTCTGGATCAGTCTGTGTTGCCCAAGACCTGGCTGAGTGAGCCGATGGAAGCCATCGTGAGAGATTATGGTATTCTCATCAAGCCACGGTCTCTATCGCTAAGAACTCGCGGGATCGTCCAAAGGCGGTTGGCGTACGAGGCATTGGACGAACTTTATAGCCAGAGGTGATCGTGAGTCAGAACCTGGGCGATTTCGTCGCCGACCATCCGATCTTTGTGGACGCCAATATTTTTCTCATTCACGCCTTCGATGACGAGAGGTATGGGCAAGTTGAGCCGATGTGTTTCAACCGATGACGAAATGAAGACGCCTCGTTCCAAGTAATCTGGAATGAGGCGTCTTTTTTTCCTCTACCTGCCCAAACTACTGAAGAGGAATCTTTCGTGTTTCTTGGCGTCCTTCGTGGATCATTGCTTCTTCGGTTCCGGTTTATCCGAGTTAGGCATTGTCTGGTTCAACGCGACGAGCGTGAGCGCGTTCCTATTTGAGCGGAATCGCGGGCAATCGCTTGAACGTTTGGTTGGCAGAATCAACCATGATGCCCACAGATTCCAGCGCGGTGACGCCGAGGATTGGCTCTACCTCGCGTTCTCCAAAGATAACCCGCCCGGCAGTGACTTCCCCCAAGAACTCGATACGAACGAGACCGTAGGGATATTCCTTCACAGTTCCATCCGCCAGTTCGTACGCCATCTTGCCTTCTTTGACCACGCCGATCTCTTCCAGTTTTCCTGCCGGTGCCAGCGAGTCGGTCGCGCCAGTATCAACGAGAAAAACCGCTTCATATGTTTCGCGAGGAGATTGGAGACTTGTGAGTTTTGTCGTAACTTTAGCCAACTCCATTTATGCTCTCCTTTTGCTGAAACGAAATGTGCGCCGGAATCCCGCATCGGTCAAACACTTTCTCCGCGTCACTCCCACTTCCTCTCATCCACCATCCCGCGCGCATTCTCCCCAATCATTCCCTTCGCAACAAACTCGATGCGATCCACGCTCACGCGGCACACGCCCTGCACCGCCGCGCTGTACTCCGCGCGCAATTTCTCGCGATCTGCCGCTTCATCCGCGAGTTCCACTTTGAGCGCGAAATCATCGCGCACATTATTCGGGCGCGTGACGATGCCCTGCACGCGCGCAATCGCCGGGAATTTCGACGCCGCGAGTTTCAATTGATTCGGATGCACGAACATGCCGCGCACTTTTACCGCTTCGCCGGCGCGGCCGACGAGCATGATGTTGCGGAGCGAATCGTCCGTGTAAATCGCCATATCGCCGGTGCCGAGCCGAATGAGCGGATACGTTTCGTTGAAGGTCGTGACCACCACTTCGCCGGGCGCGCGCGCGCCGACGCGTTTGCCGGTCTCGCGATCCACGAGTTCGATCACCGCGCCCGCCACGAGTTGCAATGCTGATTTGTCGGGCGTACTAAAAGTATTTTCAATATCGTACGCGAGCGCGCCCAATTCGGCGGTGGCGTAGACGTTCATCGTCTTCAATCCGTACGTCCCTTCGAATTGCACGCGCAGTGACGGCGCGTACGGCTCCGCGCTAAAGAGCGTATGCGAAAGCGCGAATTGTTTTTTGAAGTCGAGTCCCATCTCTTCCGCTTTTTTGATGAGCGTCATCAAAAAACTCGGCGTGCCGGCATAGCCGGTGACGCGCAGATCGAGCATCATTTTGACTTGCAATTCCGTGTTGCCGACGCCGCTCGGCACGACCGTTGCGCCGATGGATTGCAACGCGTGATCGAGCAGCAAGCCGGCGGGGACGAGATGATACGAGAGCGTGTTGAGCACGACATCGCCGCGCTTGAAGCCGGCGGCGCGGAAAACATTCGTAAAGACGGCTGCCAATGCTTTTTCCGCGCCGTGTGGTTCGTACAGCGGACCCGGCGAAAGAAATATATGCTTGAGTTTCCGCGCGTCGACCGCGAGGAATCCGCCGAAGGGCGGATTTTGTTTTTGCAATTCGGCGAGCATGTCTTTGCTCGTGACCGGCACGCGTTCCAAATCCGCGACGTGTTTGATCGCAGCGGGCTTGACGCCGGCAGCGTCGAAGATTTTCTTGACGCCGGGCGCGTGCGCGTACGCGTGCTGGATGTGCCGCGCGAGTTGCGCGTCGAGCGAAAGTTTTTTGGTGGGCATGGGTGACTCCTCTGCGAAATTAGATCACAGACAACAGACCAACGACTCAGGACTATGGACTGGCGACTAGATTTTCAGGCATCTGCACCGCAATCACCTCGCCGCGCGCGCAGATTTCATTGTTTGCCGCGAGCGTGCACTTGACGACGACTTTGCGTCCTTTGATTTCTGTCACTTGTCCGCGCACGATCAGCGGCGCGCCGAGCGGCGTCGGCTTTAAAAAATCGACGCGCAACGACGCGGTGACGAACCGAAATGCCGGCGCGGTATCCATCGCGCGGTTTTCCGCGCGGTACATTGCCGCCGCCGCCGTGCCGGTCGAATGGCAATCCATCAGCGACGCGACCAGCCCGCCGTACACGTAACCCGGAATCGCCGTGTGATACGCGTGCGGCAGAAATTCGCAAACCGATTCCGCGCCGTCCCAATAACTTTTGATCTGCAAACCGTGCGCGTTCAAGCGCCCGCAGCCGTAGCAATGCGCGGTGTTGTCGGGGTAATAGTCTTGGAAAGGTTTCTGATTCACCGGCGTACTATATCCGATTTTGTTCAAGTTGCAACTGTGCGCGGCAAGGCAATTTGAATCGT
>JACQGS010000204.1 GCA_016199405.1 Chloroflexota bacterium
GCTGCTCGCGGCGCTCGCCGGTTTGGGCTCGGGCGCGTTTCATCCGCAAGGCGCGGTGCTTGCTTCGCGCGCCCCGGCGAAATTGCGCGGCAGTGCGATGTCGGTTTTTATGCTCGGCGGGAATACCGGATTTGCGATTGGACCGCTGTTAGGCGCGGCGGCGTTCGCGGTGGCGGGCGCGCATTTGCCAGAAACTTTTGCCGTGGTCGGATTATTGCAAGCCGCGCTGATTTTTTGGGTGATGGCGGGCGAGCCCGACGCAGCGGCGGAAAAATCGAGCGCGCCCATTGCCGGCGTCGCGCGCGTATCGGTGAGCGTGATCGCAACGCTCGCGCTCGTCATTCTTTTGCGCGCGTGGGTGACCCAGAGCGTCACAACTTTTGTTCCGCAAGTGATTCGGGCGCAAGGATTTTCGACGGCAGTTGCCGGCAACGTTCTCTTTAGCATTTTGTTGCCGCTCGCAATTGGCGGACTCATCGGCGGCACGCTGTCCGATCGCGTCGGGCGTCGGCGCGTGCTGATCGTTTCGACCGCGTTGATTACGCCAGCATTGTGGGGACTGTTGCAAATGACCGGAGCGAAGTCATTTCTATTTGGTGCGTTGCTGGGAATCGCGCTCGGCGCGTCATTGCCGGTGACGCTGGTCATGGCGCAACAACTGATTCCGCGCGGAACCGGAATGATGTCGGGCGTGGTGTTGGGATTTACGTTCATCGCCGGCGCGCTGGGCGCGTCGGTGACCGGCATCGTCGCGGATCAGATCGGCTTGGTGCCGACGATGAGCATCAACGCGATTTTTCCGCTCGGCGCGGCGGCGTTGGCGTTGTGGTTGCCGGAGGATCACCCGGCGCGAGTTCAAGAAAAAACCGGACGAGACGCGTCCCCCGTCAACTAACGAATGCCCCGCGGCTTCTCAGGAACAGAAAACGCCCCGCGCAATTCGCGGGGCGTTTTCTGTCTACGCTTTCTCAAGCGCGAACGACTCGACGCGGCGCTCCAAAAAGAAGCGCACGTTGGGGTCGTCAAACGCTTTCAGCGCGAACGCGCGGGCAAGCTGCCCAAAGTACAGACTCGCGTTGAAAATCGTAGCACCGACAACCTGATCCGTTTCTGGATTGACGCGCAAATAGAAATCGTCCTCGACCAAGTGTGAGACCGCGGGTTGCGGCTTATCCACGTTGATGACCAGATCGAGTTCGTCCGCGTCGTCGTTGTAAAAGACCTGCGTAATTTTCATTTTTTCCATTCCAACACCAACCTGTTCATAATGCGGTCAGGGACAAGTGCGGACTGCACGTAGCCATGCCGTTCTTCCTGAATTGCTTTGACAACAACCATAATGAAGTTGCCTTTGTACTTTCCCCGACCGACATTTCGTCGGTAATACGAATAGATGGATGTGCCTGTCTTGCGCCGCGCGCTCGAAACGGGATCAAAGTAAATCTCGTCTGGTTCTTGGGCGGTCAATCGAATTTCGTCAGAGTATTCGGCAATTTCGGGATGCTTGTTGACGTGATCTCGCCACACATCCTCTGCCAGCGAAATCGTCAACCCGCGCGGGTCTGTGACGGTCCAAAGAATTTTGCGCGCCGGAATTGAATCTGCCACGATTGCGACCTGCCGAAATTATAACACGAGCGATAGCCGTTAGCAACCCAATTATTCAGCCGACCATGCGACTATAGGGCAACCTCCCCGTGCTGTCGCGCCAAATTTCGAATCCACTTTTTTGAAATTACGCGCCACGACGCGAGGATGACCTTGCACGCCTCGTCGCTAATGGTCAGCGCAAAGACCCAATAGACCGGCAAATCAAAAACAAACGCGCCGAGCGCGGCGGCGGGCAATCCGACCAGCCACAACGGACTCACATCGATCAACGCGCTCGCACGCGTATCGCCGCCGGCGCGCAAGATGCCGACGATCAGCATCATGTTCGACGCTTTGATGAGCGCGAACGCCATGATCGTCAGAACATTGCGCGCCAAGTGCCGCGTGGTGGCGTCGATCTTGTAGAATCCGAGAACTGGATCCGCGCTCAGAAAAATCGCGCTTCCGACGAAAACGCTAACCGCGATCACCAGAAGCATGAAGCGCCGCGCATAATCGAATGCTTGTCGCTCCTCATCCGCGCCGATGCGATTGCCGATCAACACCGCCGCCGAATTTGCCAGACCGATGAACGGCACGTACGCCAGCATTTCAATTGTCGCCGCGATGCTGACCGCCGCAACCGATGCTGTGCCAATGCGCGCATAGATGAGACTGTAAACTGAAATGCCGAGCGACCAAAGAATTTCGTTCAGCGTTACCGGAATGACGTTCTTGAGAACGCTTGCCAAGAACGCGACATTGAAGCGCGTCAATTCGCGCAAACTCGCGGCGGCAGCCGAGCGCGTAGAATACGCGACAAAAAGCAACAGTGTGCATTCGATAAGCCGGGCGATCGTTGCGCCGATCGCGCTGCCACGCACTCCCAACGCGGGGAAGCCCCATTCCCCAAAAATAAGCGCAAAACTCAAGAGCGCGCCAAAGATCAACGCGAGAATGCTCATCGTCACCGGCAACCGCACATTGCCGGTGCTGCGCAATGTGATCGCGTAACTGGTGCTGATCGCGATGGCGAAATAGCTGAGACCGCTGATGCGCAAATACTCGCCGCCCAACGCAATGACCGCTGGGTCGCGCGTATAGACGCCGAGCGCGAGATCGGGAATCACCAACGCGATGAAAGAGAATATCGCCGCGCCCAATAGTCCCAAGCCCAGGCAAATGCCCAGCACGCGCCGGATATTTTTGATATCGTGCTTGCCCCAGAATTGCGCGACAAAAATCGCCGCGCCGCTTCCAACGCCAAAGAGGAGCAATTGGCACAAAAACATAATTTGATTGGCGAGCCCGACCGCCGCCACCGCCGTCTCGCCCAACTGCCCAACCATCATCACGCTGACGAGATTGAGCAATGAAAAAACCAATTGTAGCAGCGCCATCGGCAGCCAGAGACGCCACAGCGCCGACCAAAATTCTCTGTCCTGAAAAAAGTTTTGCTTCATTGTGTTTTCTATAAAAAAAACAAACCCGAAGGAAACGCCTTTACCCCTTCGGGTTCTTTGAACAAAAAGATTCTTTTCTGCCTTCATCCGTGTCTATCCGCGTCCAACATTTTTTTTGCTCGCGCGATCTGCTCACGCACCGCGCGCGGCGATGTGCCGCCCAACCCATCACGCGATTCAACCGATCGCGCGAAATCAAACACCGTATGAATATCCGCGCCGAACTCGGGTGCGACACCTGCACTCCCGAAGGGGTGCGGTGCAAGTGCCTTTTTGTACTCGTCCACACTCAACTCCGATAACGCGACGCCGCGCGCCTCCGCCAGCTTCACCGCCTCGCCGACCTTTCGATGCGCGTCGCGGAACGGCACGCCGCGTCGCACGAGATAATCCGCGAGATCGGTCGCGAGCATTGCATCATCGAGCGCGGCGCGCATTTTGCTCGCGTTCACGCGCATCGTGCGGACAACGCCAGCGACGACCGGCAAAAGCATTTCGAGCGTATCCACCGCGTCGAACAGCGGCTCTTTGTCTTCCTGCAAATCTTTATCGTACGATGATGGCAAGCCCTTGAGCAGAGCCAACAGCGTCGTCAAATCGCCGATCAGTCGCGCGGATTTGCCGCGCGCGAGTTCCATCGCGTCCGGATTTTTCTTTTGCGGCATCAGACTCGAGCCGGTCGAGTAGGCGTCGTCCATCGTGATGAATCCAAATTCGGCGGACGAATACAAAACCAAATCCTCGCCGAGTCGCGAGAGATGCACGCCGAGCAACGCCGCGCAAAATAAAAATTCCGCGATGAAATCGCGGTCGCTCACCGCATCCACGCTGTTCTCGCTCACGCGCGCAAAGCCCAACTCGCGCGCGAGAAATTCACGATCGATCCCCAGCGCGTTCCCCGCCAGCGCACCCGCCCCGAGCGGCATCACCGACACGCGCGCCGCGCAATCTCTCAATCTCTCTCTATCTCTCTCCAGCATCCAGAAAAAAGACATGAGCCAATGTGCAAACAAAACCGGTTGAGCGCGTTGGAGGTGCGTGTAGCCGGGGA
>JACQGS010000205.1 GCA_016199405.1 Chloroflexota bacterium
ACGTAAACATCGCCGTGCGGATCGATTTGACGGCGGCTTGCGCGATCCCGCTCGCTTTTTCTAATTCGCGTTTGGCTTCCGCCGGATCTTGGTCGATCAATTTACCGATATATTCCATTTGCATCACGAGCGCGGCAACTTGTTGCGTCGGACCGTCGTGCAAATCGCGCGCGAGTTTTTGACGCATATCGTTTTCCGTGCGGATAATCTTGTCGTGCTCCGCGCGCAACTCGCGATAGAGATGTGCGTTTTGAAATGTCACCGCGGCTTGATTCGCGAATGCGCGCATAAGATCGAGTAGTTGCGGCGTGGGGCGGCGCGGCGCAGGCGTGGCGAGGATGACGACGCCGTACACTTCCAAGCCGGCTTGCAAAGGAAAACAAACTCCGGCGTGGCAACGGCGTAATTTTGCAAAAACGTTCAACTCCGGATCATCGCCGATGTTGTCGAACACAATCATTTTGCCGGATTGAATGGCTTCGTGGGTGACGCCGCTCTTGCCGGCAATGCGTTGACCGGTGTCGCGCCGTTCCAGATGCCGATGCGTAATGACGCGCAGTTTTCCTTCCGGATCCATCTCGTCAACCAACAGCACCACGCCGACCGCCGGTTCATCGTTCTGCCGGACTTGGAACAACCCCTTGACGCCGGCGTCGAGCATGGCTTCGAATACCGGCTCGTAACTGGTGGATGTGCGCAGAACGTCGGTCATCTTGTACAGCATTTCCGCGCCGGCAAGCGCGTGGCGGAGTTCGGTCAGTTCTTGCGACGCGCCGCCAAGGACGGCTTGCTTTTCTTGTTGCGAAAGAAAGCCAATCAGCGCGGTGGCGGCGATCACCGCGGCGACCGGTAAGCCGGCGGTCAGCGCGGCAAGATTGCGTTGTTGAAAAATCGCGACCACCGCGCGCGCTTCGATCGGCAGCGCGAGCAAACCGGCGACGACGAGTCCCACCGCCGGACCAAAACGAATCGCGCCGACGAGCGCCGGAAAAAGCGCAAAGAAGGCGAGGAGGTTGGCTTCCGAAGGCAGAATGTGCGGCAGCGCGCCAAAGAGGAGACTATCAAGAACAAGCATCGCGGCGGGTAATTGCGCGGGCAAGCGTTTCACAAAGCGCAGAACGATGCCGAGCGCCGCGTTCAGAATCGCGACGAGCGCCATCCAAATCCACAGATTGGAATCCAACGCTTGGGCGCCGTTATCCAACCACGCGATCGGAACGACGAGCAGCCACATCAGCCAGCGCACGCGAAAAAAAACATTTTCAACGCGCGCGATGGCGCTGGGATCCATATTCAGCATTGGGGCGGTCATGCAAAGACCTCCTGGCAATTCAGCGTTGCCCTTCAAAAAGAATCGCGGCTAAAGAGCCGCGATGGTTTGGCATCATCGCCGGGGACGGGATGATGATCAAGTGGGCGGTATAGGAGTCGAACCTATGACCTCGCGGGTGTGATCCGCGCGCTCTAACCAACTGAGCCAACCGCCCGAACGAATCAAATTATAGCACGCTAATTTTTCAAATGCAAATTGCTTTTACGCGGCGCGCGTGTTATCATCGCGCCGAAAATTTTTCTGAGGAGCGTTATGCAGGATCGCACGACCGCCGTTTTCATTTTGATTACGCTCGCCGTGTGTTGTCTGGGTTTGTACGTCGCCGTGTCCGGCTTTCTGATCAACACGCCGCCCTCGACTACCTCCCTTGGTCCGCTTTCACCGGTCGCGCAATCAACGGTCATCGTTCTCGCGTCCGCAACGGACACGCCCCGCTCAATCTCCGCGCGACCGACCGCCGTCGCGATTCCTTCGCCGCTCGGCGCGTTTCAAACGATCACCGCGGCAGTCACCGCCGCGCGTCCGACGGCTACGATCACGCCGCGCGTAACGGTCGCGCCGCCAACATCATTGCCGGCGATTGTCGGCGCGGCGTCGTGCGCGAATTTTGCATTCTGTCCGCAAGGCGGCGCGCCGGACAGCCGGCTCGCGCCGACCGGCGCGGCGTGCCCGCGCAATTATATTTGGGGCACAGTCCTCGATGCGAATGGTCGCGGCATCACCGATGCGCGGCTGCGCTTCAAGGGACCCCTCGGCGATTTGGAGACCGTCGCCTCAAAAGGTCCGCCCGATCCACCTGGCATTTACAACATCCTTGCCCCGCCGCCCGGCGGCATTTGGATTATTTGGATGATCGACGCCGCGAATAATCGGCTTAGCCCGGACATTACCGTGCACGCGCCGCAAGGATTTGCCGGCGGTGGAAGTTGTCCGACGCGCGTGGATTTTGTACAGCGGAGATGAAAAACGAAACCACTCACCCCAATGTCATTGTGAGAGCGCAGTCAGAAACTTTCATTTGGGTGGAAGGGCAGCCGCGCTGCCCGTTGCCTTGGAGATTGCTTCGTCGCAAACTTCGTTCCTTGCAATGACACCTGAACGCAATAAGAAAACGAATGGCTCATCGCCATTCGTTTTTTGCATGACTGCTGTATCAGTGCATAATTGAATCCGACCCTACCCTACCCTCTCCCTCCAAGGGAGAGGCAATTACGCTCCCTCTCCCTTTTGGGGAGAGGTTAGAGCCTGCCCTGAGCAGAGCCGAAGGGTGAGGGGAGATATGGCAGCTCGGGGTAGACTGATTATGCGTCAACGAGCGGTTCCAACACCGGCGCGCGGCTGCGCCGCCACTGCACCGCGAGCGTTTGCGCGATCGTCACGCCGGACGTGAAAAATAAACCGGTCGAAAACATCAGCGAATAGATGACGATCACCCAGCTGCCGGCGTCAGCCGCAAGTGCAGTGCTCCAGAGCAAGAACGCGCCAAGCACGATTTCCGCGTATACAATCGGATCGAGCGCGGGGAGATACTCGCGATGCGTCCACTCTTGCTCTCGCCGCGCGATGCCAAATTTGGGCGTCCGTTCGAAAATATTTTCGTGGCGCAAGACTATCGCGAGCGCGGCGCGCGCCGTGTTGAGCATCATCCCGCCGCCGAGGATTGTGAGAAAAAGAATTGCCGGCAGACGGCGCACCCAATCGCGCTTTAATTCTTTTTGCGCGACGATGGCGAGCAAGAGCGGCGCAAAGGTCGTGATGTTGAAAATGAACGCGATGCCAAAGAGGGTGCGCAATTCAATGCTCGCGGGCAAACTGATGAGGACGGGATATAACAGCGTCAGCGCGACCATCCAGAGATGAATGCTATAGCCGGTGAGATGCAGCGTCGCTTGAATCTTACGCGTCGTGCTGATCCGGGCGCGCCACACGCGCGGCAATAATTTACGCGCGCATTCCAGACTGCCGCGCGCCCAGCGATGTTGTTGGCGCCGATACGCGCTGAAGCTGACCGGAATTTCCGCCGGCGTTCCGACCTCGCGTAGATAGCGCGCGTCCCAGCCGCGCAAAAACGCGCGATACGACACATCCAAAT
>JACQGS010000217.1 GCA_016199405.1 Chloroflexota bacterium
ACGTCCGTCGAGCAATTGCCGGCGGCATAAGCGAGGGGAAAATGAATTTACGGACTCTGACGATTATTTTGGCGGCCGTGACGGTCGTCGCGCTGTGCGTCTGCGCGGTTTTTGTCGCGGTCTTGCTCCCGCAAGTGATTCAACGCGCGTCGCCGGCAATCGCCCCGCCCGCGCAAAATCCCACGCCGCGCGCGCAAGCCACGGCCGGTCCTGCGCCGACGCGCCCGGCGAAGAATTATACGAACGATTTTCCGCGGCATTTGCTGTTTGCGCTCGATACGGAAAGCGCAACCGAAATCCGCCAAGTGAGTTTGGTCATTCAGGTGGATGGAATTCAGACGAGCTCGCGCTATCTGCCGGAATTCGCGCCGAGCAAAAAAGTTTCCCTCGTCTACGATTTCGATCTGCAAAAGAATTACTTGCCGCCCGGCGTCATGGGGGATTTTTGGTGGGTGCTCAAGGATGCCGACGGCAAAGAGACGACGACTGCCAAAGAACGCTTTCGCGTTGACGAGCCGGTGATCCAATGGAAAAAAGTGCAGAACAGCAAGATCGCGATCTACTGGTACTCGGGCGAGCAGAACTTTGGTCAGGCGATTTTTGATCGCGCGGTTGCCTCGCTCGCGCTATTGGAGAAGGACACCGGCGTGACCGTGGATCGTCAAGTGCAAATTTTCATTTACGGCAATCGCAACGACTTTTTGAACGCGCTCGGTCCCAACGTCGCCGGCTTTGAAGGCGGGCGCACGCATCCGGAATATAGCGTCGTGCTGATCGATGCCGGCGCGCGCGAATTGACCTACGCGCGCGATGCGACGACACATGAGATGACGCACGTCATTATGCATGCCAAGATCAGCGGCGCGCTCGGCGAATTTACATTTCCGCACTGGCTCGATGAAGGGCTGGCGATGTACTATGAAACCACGCCGGGACCCTTGGGCGCGCAGTTTTCCATTCCGCTGAAAAAAGCCATTGATACTGATACCTTACTATCCCTGCGGTCGATGGCGGGACGCTTTCCGATCGCGCAAGTGGATTTGGGCTACGCGGAAAGTTACAGCGCGGTTGAATACTTTTATCGCAAGTATGGCCGCGAGAAAATGCAGCAACTCTTACTCGCGATCAAAGCCGGCGGCGATTTCGACGAGTTGCTGAGCAAGGTCACCGGGCTGAACACCGATCAATTTGAAAACGAATGGCGCAAAGATGTCGGCGCGAAACCACGCGCGGCTTCAACCGCCACGCCAGTCACCGGCAAACCCACGCCGTTTCCAACGTTTTCGCTTTCCACCGATCCGACGGCGACACCAGCGAAATAGCTCAATGTCATTGCGAGCGTTGTTTGCGAAGCAACACTTGCACCGCACGCAAGTGCAGGTGTCTCCAAAATGCATTTGGGGATTGCTTCCTCGCTGATCCTTGGCTTCGCTCAGAACGCTCCTCGCAACACTTGCACCGCACGCAAGTGCAGGTGTGACACAGTCGCGTGCCTACCGCATAAATGAAAAAGAAGAATGGAATGCAACGATGGTTGATCCCGACGCTCGCGCTGTTTGTGTTTGCGGCGTTCGCGTTTCCCGCGCGCGCGGAGGGCGTGATTGCCGTCACCGCGAATAAATTCACGAACAATTTTCCGACGCGCCTACTCTTTCAAATCGCCGCGCGCAGCCCGGCGCGCATCAGCAAAATCGCGCTGACGGTTCAGGTGGACGGGCAGACGTCTAGCAGTCGCTATCTGCCGGAATTTACACCGGACGTTCAAGTGGATACGTCGTATGAGTGGAACATTCAGCGCAATTACGTTCCGCCCGGCGTGAGCGGACAATTCTGGTGGATGCTGCAAGACGACGCCGGCAATCAACTGCAAACGCCCAAGCAGAATTTTCGCGTCGAAGATTCCGCGCAAACGTGGCAAAAACTCGCGAACAATAAACTGGCGTTCTATTGGTACGCCGGCGGCGACGGGTTCGGCAGGGGCCTATTTGATCGCGCGGTCGAGGCGATCAGCTATTTGGAAAAAGACACCGGCGTCACCGTCGATCAGCAAGTGCAAATTTGGATTTACGGCAATCGCGCGGATTTTTTTCGCGCGCTCGGTCCGGGCGCACGCGATTGGACGGGCGGGCGCGCGCTGCCGGAGTACGGCATCATCTTGATTAACGTCGAGCCGGGCGCGCTCGAGTGGGGCAAAGCGGCAACCGCGCACGAACTGACGCACATCATCATTCACGAAAGAATTCGCGGACCGCTCGGCAGCATTTCGATGCCGCAATGGATGGACGAAGGGCTGGCGGTTTACTACGAAACGATTCCGAACAAATTGGACGGGCAATTCTCCGGTCCGCTCAAACGCGCGATTGATTCGAACACGCTGCTAAGTTTGCGTTCCATCTCCGGCAATTTTCCGTCGAATGGCAACGACGCCAGTCTTGCGTACGGCGAAGGTTTCAGCGTCGTCGATTTCATCATTCGCCGGTATGGTGCGAGCAAACTCGCGCAATTGTTGCAAGCGTTCAAAGCCGGCGGTGATTTCGATGATATTTTCAAGCAAGTCCTGAACGTTGACACGGACGGTCTGGAGAATCTATGGCGCAAAGATATCGGCGCGAAACCGCGCGAGGTCGCGCCGCGCGTGAGGGTCGCGCCATCGCCGATGCCGACGTTCGGGCTTTCGACGGATCCGTTCGTCGCGCCCTCGCCGACGCCGCAAGCGGTTGCGTTGAACGCGACGCCTGCGCCTGCGCCGGCATCCGAACCCCGCGCGCCGGAACCGATTGTGATTTCGTGCGGCAACGCGTTCGCTTTCGCCGCGCTCGCTTTTTTTGGCGCGATGCGCGCGCGAAATTATTTTGGACGCGGATGATCAGCAGGAACATTTCTGGATGAAACGGAGAGGAATCATGTCTCGAACGCGAACACGCGTGCTTTTCGTTTTGCTCCCCGCGCTTTTGCTTGCCTGCGATCTCGCCTCGCTTCCCTTCGTCGGCGACAATCCATCTCTCGATCAACTCGCCGAAGTGAAAGCGACCGCCGAAGCCGCCGCGACGCTCGCCGCGCAAGTAATCGCGACGAATATCCCCGCGACGCCTGCGGCAAAAGGCGCGACCGCGCAGCCCAAAGCCGGCGTAACGCCGCCCACCGGTCAGCAAGCGCCGACCGATCCGCTCAGCCAATCGCTTGACGCGCTCGGCAAGCTGAATTCGTTTCATTACAAATGGGTGAGCGATTCCACCGCGACCAAAAGCGGCAAAGCGCAGAATGTTGTCTTGAGCGTCGAAGGCGATGTGTCGCGAAATCCGGCGGCACAGCATGTGACTTTCCGCGCGGCGGGGCAGCCGGATTTGCTGGAAAATATTTGTATCGGCAATGACGCGTGGATCAAGGTGCGGAATCAATGGACGAAGATCACCACTGCCGCAGCCATCGGATGCAAACAATTCGACTGGTCAACCGTGTGGAGCGGCGTGTACAAGAACATCAAAAAAGTGCAGGGGCTCGGCGCGCCGGAGTTGAAGAACGGCGAGCTCGCGTGGCATTACAAAGTGGTCGAGAGCAACGTCGGGGTCGCACCGGGCGGCGTGGGCAGCGCGGTGATCGAGGGCGACTATTGGATTTCGGTCGCGCGCGGGTATCCGCTGAGTTTTGTTTACAAAGCCAATGTGAAAGACGCGGCAGGCGATGCCGCGACGGTCGTGATCAATTGGGACGTTACCAACGTGGACAAGCCGGTGAATATTCAGCCGCCGAAATAAGTCATTGCAAAACGAAAAGGAGGGCATCCAAGTGATGCCCTCCTTTTTCTTGAAACTTTGCTTTTCAAGGGGCATTGTGCATTGGCGTTGCCTGATGCTGTGGCGGACGGGTCGAATGAGCAGGAGGTTCGGTGATGTGCACAGGCAATGGATCGCGCGTTTCGACACGGTTCACACCGTACAGCCAAAGTCCAGCCAAACATGCCCCAAGCAGAAGCGGGACCACTGCTGTCATCCCTATGGCAACTAAACAGCCGCGATCAACTCCGGCTGTCGCCGCGGTTTGTGGCACTCTTCGCGACATAGAAACAATGAACCCGGTAAGTTGAGTGGTCAATGCTATCAGCGTCAAAACGACGACAATGACGATCAGGACAGCCGGTCGCTGAGTTTCAACTTGGTAGCCGAACGTGTGTGCCAGCACAAGCACGATCATTACGTAGTTCAGGCGTTGAATCCATTTCCACATTGGTCCGCGCAACCATTTCAACGCGAGATCGTTGGAGAGAAGGAAAAGAACAGAGAGGAGAATGGTTGCCAGTCCGCCAGTATAGTTGCTGAAACCAAATACGTCACTTATCGGCAGCAAACGCCAGCCGTCGTGAACACGTTCGAAGAAGTACTGTACAAAGTCACCGCCGCGATGCACCTGCAAGCCGAAAGCCACGTGCAACAAGCCATTGATGCCTGCCCAGATGCCCACGTCGCGGCGCAGTGTGATGTTCACCGGGTTACGACGGAGGGCGGCTTTAAGGAGCAACTGCGCCGGTCCGACGAGTAGCGTAAGAATGATTTGCGCGAGGGCAAGGTAACCAAGTCCGATTGTTACGACCCGAGCAAACGAGGCATTGGGGTTGACCCAGTATGTAACAATCCAAGCAATGAACGAAAGCAGGAGCATGCAGAGATGAGTCAGTTGTCGGTAGCGGTCGCTCGGAATAAAGAGCATCGCAGCACTCCTCGTTTTGCGCCAAAGGGCTGAACGTGATTAAGAGAAAAACCCCGCGACAAAATTCATGGGACCTTGCGCCTCAAACCTTGTACCTAGAAAAGATGGCGCCATACGATCGTTGGGTCAAGCAACTCAACTTTCACAAGCTCTGCTAGCGGCTTTATTGTGGGCGCGACTGAACGAGAAACAATCTAGGCGACGCGGCGTACAGACGAATTATTCTTCTTCAATTTGGAGCCGGTCAATTTAGACCGATCGGTCTTTTTGAAGCGCGCGGCGCCGGCTTTGGTCAAGCGTTCCAATTCGCGCATTTCAACTTCATTGATCGCGCGAAAATTGAAACACGATTTGCCTTGCATCCGCTTCTTCAAGCCGGGTGAGATATTTTTGAGCAAATCCGGAAATGCATAGACCGGCATCAAATGAAAACTCACGTACGCCTTGCCCACGCGCACTGCGCCAAAAAAGAGTAGCTCAACCTCTTTTCACCACCGCGCGATCTAAATCATTCGCCACGATCGTGTTCGGAAAAATTGCGCGCGCTTCGGCTTCGATTGCCGCGCCGGCATAACGCCGCGAAATGTGCGTGAGATACAATTGCTTGACGCCGGCGATGCGCGCGCATTCCGCCGATTCCGCCGCAGTGATATGCCCGAACTTGCGCGCAATGGCGGCATCTTGCGCGATGTACGTCGCTTCCATCACCAACGCGTCCGCGCCGCGCGCCGGCTCGATGATTTCGTTCATCCGCGCCACGTCGCCGACGTAGACCAACTTGGTGCCGGCAATCGGATCGCCCAGGACTTGCTCCGGCTGAACGATGCGCCCATCCGCAAGCGTAATTGCATCGCCGGCGACGAGCCGCTTGCGTTCCGGTCCCACCGGCACGCCGAGCCGTTCCGCCTGCTCCGCCAAAAACGGACGTTTGGTTTTTTCCTGCAACACAAATCCAAAACAGCCGCTGCCGCGATGCACAACGGAAAACGCATCGATCGTCAGATTTTTCGATTCCAATATTCTGCCCGGTTTCAATTCGATATAGACGATTTCGATTTCCACTTCGTGCGAGCGCAGGACGACCCGCATCAAATCGCGGACGCGATCCAGCGCCCACTTGCCGGCGTAAATTTCCAGCCGATTGATCGCTTCCCATCTGCCGAACGTGGACGCGATGCCGCCCAGCCCGAGAATATGATCGAGATGCCCGTGCGTCAGAAAAACGCGGCGCAAATCTTTAAAGCCCAAACCGCTTTGCAGGATTTGGCGTTGCGTGCCTTCCGCGCAGTCCAACAAAAAACGCTCGCCCTCATGGATGACGAGCGTCGAAGTCATATTGCGTTCCACGCTGGGCGCGGACGCCGAGGTGCCGAGAAAACAGAGTTCGAACAAAAAATATATTCCTTTGAATTATTCAAGTTCCGTGAGATTGAGTTCCCGTAGAACGGCCAAATTCTTTTCGCCCGGCAGTTTGCGCGTGAGTTTCGCGTCCGCCGTGACGAAAAGAAGATTTTCCTTTTGTGCCAACGCAATCAAATAGGCATCATAGATGGCGAGGCCAGATTGCCTTCCGATCTTGAGCGCGGATTCCAAAGTGGCGAGATCGAACACGTAAATTTCGGTCTTCAACGCGACAATGCTTTGCAATGCCTCCAATATTTCTTGATCTGAAAAATCTTCCGAGAACAATAACGCGTTTGCCATCTCGTAGAGCACGAGATCGGACAGGCGGATTTCAATTTGCCCGTTGACAAATAGATTTTTCAAGGCGATTGCAACCGCATCATCTACTTCGGGGCGAAACCACTTGATGACAACCGAACTATCCAACAGCAGAAATTGATCCGGTGTGAGAGTGATCACTTGAGCGGACCGCGCATTTTGCGAATGAATTCAACGCTATCAAAATTTGGATTGTGTTTCTTGCGCCGCGCGCGCTCCTGCACCGCCAAAGCCCATTGGACGCCGGGCTTGTGCAGAATAGAAACGCGCCGCCGCGGACGCGCTAATTGAACACGCACGGCTTCGCGAACCCATTCATTCCGCGACCGATGTTCAGCCGTAGCGGCTTTCTCCATTTCTTTTAGCAGTTTCTCCGGCAGCGTGATCAACACTCTAGTCATTGGCTCACCTCGCGATTTCGAGTATATCCATACTATCGCCCTTGTCAACCACGCGCGAAAAAAAGAGCGAGCATTTTCGCTCGCCCGATTCACCCGCGCATTGCTTCCAACTCCCAAACCTCTTCCACTTGATCGCGCCCTTTCACTTTGAGTTGCGGCATTTCTTTCGCGTGGACATGCTCGCGGATGAGCGCGTACGTCGCGCGGCTGAGGATAATCTGCCCGCCGCTGGCGTTTTCCTGCAAACGTTTCGCCAAATTTACCGCATCGCCAATCGCCGTGAAATTCATTTGCTGTTCCGTGCCGACATTCCCGACGACGGCATCGCCGGTGTGAATGCCGATGCCGTAATTCAACCGCAGTTCCTTCGGCAGTTTTTTGTGCAGCAGTATCACCGCCGCGCGCATCGCGATCGCGGCGCGCGCCGCGCGCAGCGCATGATCGGCTTGGGGCAGGGGCGCGTTAAAGAGCGCCATCACCGCGTCGCCCATAAATTTATCGAGCGTGCCTTCTTGTTTCAAGATTGCATCCGCAGCCGCCGAGAGATACTGATTGAGAATGTCCACCAATTTTTCCGGCGGAATCGCCTCGCTGAAATTCGTAAACCCGCGAATGTCCGAAAAAAGAATCGTGATCGTTTGCCGCTTGCCGCCGAGACGCAATTGATCCGGATTAGCCGGCAGACGATCGACGACTGCCGGCGCGACGTACCGGCGAAACATCGCGCGCGTCGCTTCCAGACGCCGCTTTTCCGTCAAATCGTCCACCACAATCGCGACGCCTTGCGAATTGCCGGCTTCGTCTTTGAGGGACGAGATATTGAAGCTCAGATTGACCGCGCCGCGCGCCGGCAAATCGGATTCGATTTCCTCCGCCGCGCGCGCGGTGTCGCCGCGTTTGACCTGATCCACTAACAACGCGAGCGGCAATTCCGCATTTTGATACTCGACGCCGATGGTATTTTTCGCGGAAACGCCAAAAATTATTTCCGCCGCGCGATTAAACGCCGTGATGCGATCCGCCAGATCCGTCGCGATGACGCCGGAAGCGATGGAGGCAAAGATATTGTCCTGAAACGTCTTGAGTTCGCTGATCTCTATGATTTTTTGGCGCAACGACTCGAACAGGCGCGCGTTTTCAATCGCAATCGCGGTCTGGTCGGCAAAGGCGCGCAAAGCATTCAGTTCCAATTCCTGAAACGCGCCGGCGTGCAAGCGATTGTCGACGTACACGACGCCGATGACGCGTTCTTTGATCTTGAGCGGAATGCACAGAATCGAGCGCAAACTGAGACTCACGACGCTTTGATGGTCCGCAAAACGTGGATCGCTCATCGCGTCGGTGGCAATGACCGCCTCGCCGCTCTTGGCAACGCGTTGCGCGATACCGCGGCTCACTTCAAACGCGGGACTCGCGATGGTGACGCGATCCATATTGCGCGCGACTTGATAGGTCAGCTCGTGGGTTTGGTCGTCCAGCAACATCAAAAAGCCGCGTTCCGCGATGGTGGCTTGAACAATGGAATCCATCGCCGCGTTGAGGACTTGATCGAGCTGCAATTTAGAATTGAGCGTGCCGCTCACTTGAAACAGCCCTTGCAATTGGGCGCGCTCTTTTTCTTGCTGCTCCATAACCACGTTCAGTTTTTCGACCATCTCGCCGACCTGCGCGAATTGCTCGAGTTGGGGAAGGATATTTTGATCTTCGGGAAAAAAGACGCGGTGCCGCCGCAGCCAGGCGGCTAGATCCGCAATACCGCGCCGCAATTGCGCGATGTCGCTGCGCGCGCGTTCGATCGTTGACAAAGTGGGTTGAGTCGCCATACCGGGGAGTCGGAATTATTTCTTTTGATCGAGGGATTTGAGCGCCTGCTCGGCTTTGGCGCGAATTTCGGCGGACGCGTTGGAATTGGTCAGCACGAGGTTGAATTGTTTTTTCGCTTCGTCGGGCTTGTTGCTGGCGGCGGCGAGGACGCCCAATCCATAATGCGCCTCCGGCAGATTTGAATCGATCGTCAGCGCGCGGGTGTATTGCGCGAGCGCCTCGGCGAGCTTGCCCATCGCGCGATAATAATCGCCCAGCCGCGTATAGCCCGGCGCGCTGCTGGAATTGAGTTGAATCACGCGCTCGTATTGCTTGCGCGCCTCGTCGTAATTCTTTTGTTCCAAATACACGTCGCCCAATTGCAAGAGCAAGTCCGGATTGTCCGGCAGCGCCGCGAGGCCGGCGGTGTAATAACTCTTGGCTTTATCGAGATCGTTTGTTTTTTCCGCGAGCGCGCCGGCGCGCAAGTACGCGTTGGGGAATTTGTTATTGTTGCGGATGGCGATGTCATACGCGGCGAACGCGCCGGTAAAATCACGAGTGCGTTCCAAAAATTCCGCCAACCGCAACTGGACGCCGGCATCGTTAGGATTTGCCGCCAATGTTTCGCGCACGGATTTGAGTGTTTCTTGCGCCGCGCCGGGCGTGCCCGGAATTCCCGGTGTTCCGCGCGCGACGGGCGGCGGAGTCGCGCCGCCCGCTAATCGCCCGAGATTGCCGCGCGCAACCAACAATCCGCCGCCGATGACGATCACGAGCAAAAGCGCGAGGACGCCGATAATCGCGCAGGAAAGCGGGCTGAATTTTCCGCGTTTCGGCGTGGGCATCGGCGCGATTGGCGCGGGCGTCGGCGCCACTGCGCGCAACGTGGCCGATTTGCCGCGCGGAGGCAGCGCGACCGGCGCGGGTGGCATCGCCGCGACGGCTTGCTCAAACGCGGTCAGTAATTCCGCGGCGGCGGCATACCGCGCCGCCGGTTCTTTGGCGAGCGCGCGCAGCAAAACGCGTTCGATCTCCGGCGAAAGCGCGGGATTGATCGCGCGTGGCATCGGCAGGGGTGAATAGATGTGATCGTGGATGATCGAGTAGGGCGTATCGGCGTTGAAGGGCACGCGCCCGGTGAGCATCTCGAACAAAACGACGCCGAGCGAATAAATGTCACTGCGTTCGGAAACTGGCTCGCCTTTGGCTTGCTCCGGCGAAATATATTGCGGCGTGCCGATCAACATATCTTGTGACAGCGTCGATTCGCCGGCTTGCGCCATGCGCGCGAGACCAAAATCGGTGAGATAGACGTGACCGTCATTCGCGATCATGATATTCGACGGCTTGATATCGCGATGCAGGACGCCTTGCGTGTGCGCGTACGCCAGCGCATCAGCCACCGGGCGAATAATGCCGAGGAGTTGCTCGAGCGGCAACACGCCCTCGCTCTGAAGTGCTTTGAGCGTTTTGCCTTCGATGTAACGAATGACGAGATAGGGCGTGTCGGCTTCTTCGGCAAAATCGTGGATGGGGATGATGTTGGGATGATCGAGTTTCGCGACGATGCGCGCTTCGCGGCGAAAGCGCGTCAGAAAACTCGCGTCCTCTTTGAACGCCGGATGCAGAACTTTGATCGCGACGTAGCGATCGAGCGCGGGGTGATACGCTTTAAAGACGGTTGCCATGCCGCCTTGCCCCAATTGCTCGATAATGCGATATTGTCCAACGTTTTGACCAGGCGCAAAAGACATAGGGCTTTCCTCTCCTGAAGTTTCACGCGGCTTGATTATAACTCAATTTGTCCGTTCTACAACCTGCCTTGTGTTCCTATGCGCGGCTTGTGCAAAGTCGTATTTCAAAATATGGGTGGGGCAGCCCAGCCGTCCTGAGCCCTTCCTGCGTCAGGGTAAACTCCATCGAAGGATGGGCGTGAGCAAAACGGCAGCGCGGCTGCCTTCTACCCTTCCTGTCAATGGACTTTGCACAAGCCCTGTTTTCCTATGTCGCTCCCGTAAGGATTATGGGAAATAGGAGGCAATTCAGCAAAGCCCGCGCGTAAAATAGTTGTAAAAAAAGTCGAGGAGAAATCCTCGACTTTACGTAGTTGTTTTCAAAGAGATTTCAAAACCAAACCGGTTTTAGGGTCCGGTGCTTAGCGATTCGCGTCCCCAATATTCCGGATCTGCCGGCACGTCGGAAATAACTTTGCGCGGATTGGCGCCGTCGGCGGTCATCGCGTAAATCGCCCAGGCGGTTCCGTTCTGATCCGATCGCCACAAGATGAAATTTCCGTCGCGTGTAAAAACCGGCTGACCGTCATTGCTCGTCCCTTTGGTCAATTGCTTGCCACCGCTGCCATCGGCATTGACGATGAAAACATTGAGATGCCCTTTGCCGTCGTCGGATTGATAAACTAATTTATCCCCGCGCGCCGACCATTGCGGATTTCCGCCGGTATCGCGCGTGACCACAGACGACGTCTTGGATTTTAGATCGTAAACAAAAATACCGCACACGCTGGTTGCGGGCAAGCACCCGGAGTACGCCAGCCGTGCGCCATCCGGCGACCACGCGGGATTAAACCCGGTCGCGATTTCGGTAGCATCGGAACCATCCGCATTGGAAACAACAATTTTCCCAGTTAGCTTGAGCGCGCCGCGAAAAAACGCGATCTGCTTTGAATCGGGCGACCACTGCACGCAACAAACTTCGCCGGCGATCACGCGTTTGCGG
>JACQGS010000212.1 GCA_016199405.1 Chloroflexota bacterium
ATCCATACTCATTCCGCAAAGGATTTTTGTGAATATTCAGACCGAGCACACCACCAACGCGCAAGCCATCGTCACCGTCGAGGTCGATGAAGAACGTGTCCAAGAAGCCATGCGAACAACGGCGCAACGCATCTCGCGCGCACGACCGGTGCCGGGTTTTCGCCCCGGCAAAGCGCCGTACGATCTGATCGAGCGGACGTACGGCAAAGAACATTTGCGGGACGAAGCGATTGAAGAGGTCGCCCAAGCCGTTTACAAGCAAGTCTTGCGCGACGAAAAAATTTTGGCGTATGCGGCGGGGCAACTCGAAGTTCAACAAAAAGAGCCGCTGATTTTGCGGTATACGATTCCGACGCGTCCGGTCGTGACGCTCGGGGATTACCGCTCGCTCCATCTCCAGCCCCAGCCGGTTGTGATCTCGGAAGACCTGGTTAATGAAACGATTGAACGCCTTCAGCGCGAGCACGCGCAGATCGCGCCGGTCGAACGCCCGGCGCAGTTGGGCGATATCGTTACGCTCGATCTCGCTGGCGGATTTCCGGATCAACCGCCGATCGATAGTAAAGGCGTGGATGTCACGGTCGAAAAAGAGGGCAATGGTTTTCCGTGGGCGGAGCAGCTCGTCGGTGCGGTCGCCGGTGAAACGCGCGCGATCTCGCACACCTTTTCGGCGGACGATGTTCCCGATCTCGCTAGCAAGACCGCGCAATACACAGCCAACATCCTCGACATCAAAGAGCGACAATTGCCGCCGCTGGACGACGACCTCGCGAAAATGGTCGGCAAGTTCGATACCTTCGATCAACTCAAATTCAGCGTGCGCAATTCTTTACGCGAACAAAAGCAAGTCGAAGAAGAGAATCGCTTTGCCGATGAGGTGATTGACGCGATTGTGAGCCGGTCGCAAGTCGTTTTCCCCGAAGTGATGGTGAACGATCAAGTCGATCAGGATATTTCGCGCGAGCAGGCGTTGGCGCGGCAATTGGGTTTGACGTGGGACAAGTACTTGCAACTTGCCGGCAAGACCGGCGAAACGATGCGTCTGGATGCCAAGCCGCGTGCGGAAAAGAAAATCCAGCGGCTTTTGACGATTCTCGAACTCGTCCAAGCCGAAAATATCACCACGACGCCGGATGAGTTGAACGCGGAGATCGATCGGCAGGTCGCGTTTGCAGTGCAGGACGGTTCGAACGAAGCCCAAGTGCGCCGGCAATATCACACGCCGGCGGCGCGGCGCGATCTGGAACTCAACTTGAAGATGCGCAAAGCGATGGATCGCGTCGTCGCAATGGCAAAGGGTGAACCGATCAGCGGCAAGATTCTCACCCCCGCGATGCTCGCCGAAGAACAGCGCGCGCGCGAGCGCGCGGCAGCGCAAGCAGGAACTGCCGCGCCCGGCGGGCTGATCACCGATCCGGCACAGGCACGCTCGCAAGATTGGCGCGCCAGTCCGCAAAAATTGTTCGTGCCGGGCAAAGACAAATAATTTTCGATTTGCAATTTGCGAATTGGAAGTTAAGTGGAACGTTGGAAGTTAGATGCTGGAATTTGCATTCCAACTTCTAATTTCTAATCTCTAACTTCCAGTCAAATCCGCAATCCGAAATTGAAAAGGGAGACTTGATTTCAAATGAACATTCTTCATCCCCGCGACATGATTCCGATGGTCGTCGAAAATACGGGTAGGGGCGAGCGCGCGTACGACATTTTTTCGCTCTTGCTGCAACAGCGCATCATCTTTTTGGGCACGCCGATCGACGATCACATTGCGAATCTCGTCGTCGCGCAGATGCTGTATTTGGATCGCGAAGATCCGGAAAAAGAAATTCGGCTGTACGTCAATTGCCCCGGCGGCGTGATTTATGCCGGCTTGGCAATTTACGATACGATGCAAATCGTCCACGCGCCCGTTTCCACTTTTTGCGTCGGACTCGCCGCGAGCATGGGCACGATTCTGCTCGCCGCCGGCGAAAAAGGCAGACGCTTTGCGCTGCCGAATTCGACGGTGCATATTCACCAGCCGTCGGGCGGCGCGCAAGGTCAAGCTTCGGACATTGCGATCGAAGCGCGGCAGATTCTGAAAGAGCGCGAACGCCTCAACGATATTTTGTCTAAATTGACCGGTCAGCCAGTGGATCGCATCGTGCAAGACACGGATCGCAATTTTTATATGGATCCGGTGGCGGCGGTTGAGTACGGCATTATCGACGAAGTGCTCTTGCCCGCCGGCAAAGCCCAAGCGAAAGACAAAGTCAAAGATAAAGAGAACGGGAAGAAGTGAAAAGACCTGTGTCATTGCGAGCGGAGCGAAGCAATCCCCAAATGGATGTTGGAAGTTAGAAGTTGGAAATTGGAGATTGCTTCGCAAAGCCCGCTCGCAATGACGCGGGCAATTGGAGCCACGTATGCCCACGCTCACGCGGCGCGGCGAAGAGTCGTGTTCGTTTTGCAATCGTACGACCGAGCAAGTCAATCGGTTGATCGCCGGACCGGATGCTGTTTTTATTTGCGATGAATGCGTCGAACTGTGCCGCGAAATCCTGGACGAGGAACGCGGCACGCCCAAAGGCGAACTCCTCTCGATCAATCGTCTGCCCCCCAAAGAAATTTATCGCCGGTTGAATCAATATGTCGTCGGGCAAGACCGCGCGAAAAAAGTGCTGGCCGTCGCGGTATACAATCACTACAAACGCGTCCAGCAGGGCGTTTCCGCCGATGACGTTGAACTCGGCAAGTCCAACATTCTCTTGATCGGACCGACCGGCTGCGGCAAAACGCTGCTGGCGCAAACGCTCGCGAAAATTCTCGACGTGCCGTTCACGATTGCCGACGCGACCTCGCTGACCGAAGCCGGCTATGTCGGCGA
>JACQGS010000226.1 GCA_016199405.1 Chloroflexota bacterium
GATCAACGGTTTCGCCAGCGTCTCGAAAAGCGAATCGCCTTGCTTGACGGACTTGCGCAACGCGGACTGTTCTGCCAATTCGGTTTGGACTGAATTGCTTGACGCGCGCGCGGGGAGGATCGTGGGAGCAACCAAAGGCGGATTCGGCGCCGCGTCGGCGTCTTCGATTTGCACGATGGGCGCGGCAGGCGCGACCGATGCTAACGCGGCAGAACTCGACAAATCACTTTGGGGAACCAGAATGAACGGGATGGCAAAAAGAGCTAGAACAAAAGCAAGCGCCAGCAAAGGTCGAGGGGCGCTCCTCATTGAGGTATCCTCTTGGTCCAAGAATAAATTTTCACTTTTTCGATTTACTCCCTGCCGGTCGGTAAAACTAACGGCGGCAAAATTCGTTCCAGTTCGGCGAGCAGCGCTTCGGCTCATGCGCGATTTCTTGAAATCCGGTTTGTTCAATTACTCGGCGCGCTCTCGCAACCGCTCGACCAGCGTGCCATAAAAATAAGTGCGCGATTGCAAGCGCGCAAAACGCGCGCTGTGCGCGCTGGCTTGCACCGTCACTTCATCGCCGTCTTGCAGTTCCACGTCGATCTGTCCGTCAATCGTCAGAATCGCGCCGTGATCCGTTTGCAATCGAAAACGCACGCGCGATCCTTTCGGCAACACCAACGATTTGATTTGGCTCAGGTACGGCGCGATTGGGACCAGCACCAAATCCTTGACTTCCGGCGCGAGAATGGGACCGCCGGTTGAAAAGACATACGCGGTCGAGCCGGTCGCGGTCGCGATAATTGCGCCGTCGGCGACAAAGGTCGTGAGTAGATCGCCATCGACGTACGTGGCAAGCCGGATCACGCGCGCGAGTTTGCCGCGGCCTACAACCACGTCATTGAGCGCGGTGTACGTGCCCAGCACGACGCCGGCGCGCGTGAAAGACGATTCCAACATCGCGCGCTCTTCGATCCAAAACTTTTCTTCCGCGATCGCGCGCGCGTCGAAATCCTGCGGCAGCATCTCGGACAGAAAACCGACGCGCCCCATCCGGATGCCCATCACCGGCACGCCCACCGGCGCGCACCAGCGCGCGGCGCGCAAGAGCGTGCCGTCGCCGCCAAGCGTGATCGCGAGATCGCTGCCGGGCGCGGCGCGCGTGATCGCCGCGTCGTCCCACGCCTCTAGAATTTCCGCGTGCGTGCCCAAGTCATTCAATTCGCGCGCCCATTTTTCGGCATAGGGACGTGCCGCTTCCAATTTCGGATGACAAAGCAAAAGAACGCGTTGCATCATTTGGCGCATTATACCACAACGCATCCACACGCGCAGCGTCACTCGCGCGCATTTATGTTATAATATCGCGCGACCCTAGCGCACGGAGAGAATATGCTTTATCAACTTCAAGGTGCTCCAACTATCGAACAGCACGGCGAAAATGTCATCCGGCTCTACGTGCGCGACGCGAACAATGCGCCGATCTCCGGCGCGCGCGTCAAGGTGACGGCGGGTCCTCCGCCGACCGGCGAACCGCCGTACTTTGAAGACGATTTTCCTTTTCGCTCGACGAACGCGTCTGGGCTTTTAGAATTTTTCGCGGTCGGGGGCGTCATGCCGGAAACGCGCGATTATTGGATGCGCGTGATTGACAATACCGGCGCGGCGCTGAGCGATCCGGTGCAGTTCCATTTTCCTCAAGGCGCGACGATTTGGATCACCGCGACGCTCGTCGCCACAGCCGGCGGCACGCCGACCACGCCGCCGCCTGTATCGAGCACATTAGAATGGGATGCGCGTCTCACCGACGAACTCAATATTATTTTGGAACCGGCAGCCGTCGCCGCCGGAAATAAATATTGGAAACTTATTCGAGCGAATTATCTGCCGCCCGGCAATGATCCCGGCACGGCGATGGGGCGCGTCAATATTTATTACACGGTCTTGGACGAGAACGGCAAGCCGGTCGCCGGGCAAACCGTTTGGCAACAATGGCCCGACGATCGCGCGGCAAAGACGACGAATGCCGACGGCGTAGCCGATTTCAACATGTCCGGCGATTCCAGCTTCGATCCCAAACCGCCGCGCAGTCAACGCGGTCCGTACAGCGCGTACGTTGACGGTTTGCCCAGCGATAAAGTGGTTGGGTTGGGTTTGCCACTAAAGCAACACGTCGTATATGAATTGACGTGGCGCAAGACTACCGCCGGCGCGTTGCCCGCGACGAACAGCTCGATTGTGGGAACGGTTTCGGACGCGCCGGGCGGAACGCAAGTCACGCTTGCCGGCGCGGCGAGCCAAACCGTTCCGCTCGATGACGCCGGCAATTACGCGTTCACGCAACTCGGCGCGGGCACGTACAGCATCGCGATCAGCGGCGTCGGTGTCGTGCGATCCAGTATCGCGCTGAACGGAACGAACAGCACGCGCGTCGATTACGCGTTTGTCATCTCGCCGCCGCTCCCGCCGCCGGACAAGTTGATCGGGCATTATGTGCTTTTCGGTTCGTCGGATCTTTCCGCGACGCGCACGAACTTGATTCTCGCGCTGGATTACATTGCGCGTTTTGCGCCGACGGTCGGGTTTAGTGTGGAGGAAGCGAGGAGCGCGGTGTCCGCGACGATTGTCGGCGCGGGTGCGGTGAGCGCGTCCGATGAGCAAGCATTGCTTGATGCTGGTTGCATCGTGCGGCACATCGCGGGCGCGGATAGTTACGCAGTGGAACAATCATTTTCCGATCTGATCGCGGCAGGGAATCCGTATCCGGATTCATAACGGACAGCGCGGCTGTCCGTCTACCCAAATACAAAAATGGAGCCATTGATTACCACCGCAACGGGGCGAGAGATAATCTCTCGCCCCAAAAAATTTGAATGGGTCGCGCTGATCGCGCTAATTCTCGCCGCCACCGCGCTGCGATTTTTCCGGCTCGACGCGCAAGATATTTGGGGCGATGAAGCGTTCAGCATTTTTCTTTCGGGGCAGCCGCTCGCGCAAATAATTGCCGGCGGCGCGGACACGCATCCGCCCTTGTATCCGGTTTTGCTTTTCGTTTGGCTGCGGCTCGTCGGCGATCCTTCGGCAAGCTCAGGAGCATTTGCCACGCGCGCGCTCTCCGCGCTCATCGGCATTTTGATCGTGCCGCTCATTTTTATTTTGGGCAAACGGATTGCCACTGCGCGCGTCGCGTGGTTCGCCGCGATTCTCGCGACGGTATCGCCACTCTTGATCTATTACAGCCAAGAGACGCGCATGTACGAATTGGTGACTGTGCTCGCGTTGGGGTCAACTATTCTCGTTTTAGGAATTTTTCCGCGCGAGGTGGGGAGCGGGGGAGCAGAGGGGCAGGGGAGGGAAGGTGCAAGTCTTTCCTTTGCGCCGGTGCCCATCCGCTACTTTGTGTATTTTGGAATCACTTCGCTCGCGATGTACACACATTATTCCGCGTTTTACGTTTGGCTCGCGCAGAATGTTTTTGTCGCGTGGTTGTGGGTGAAAAGCGCAGTGTTATTGCGGCACTCGTCATTGCGAGGAGCGGCTGATCAAGGACAAGGTGTCAAGAGAACCGTAGTAGAATCCCAACCCGACGCCGCTCAGCAAGGCGCGCAAGCGACGAAGCAATCTCCAACTTCCAACTTCCAACTTCCAACTTCCAATTTCCAATTTCCAATCTCCAATTGGTTTCTCCTCCAACTCACGCTAATCACCTCTTACGTCCCTTGGATCATCGTCCAATCCGGCTTTCTCAGCGCGATATCTTCCGCGCGCTTTGACGAATGGAGCGCCCGCGGCGTCGAATTGATTTTTGGAAAAACAGCGCTTGCGTTTAGCGCGGGGCTGACGCTGGAGC
>JACQGS010000210.1 GCA_016199405.1 Chloroflexota bacterium
ACCACGCACCACGCACCACGTACCACGCAATACGCACCTCCGACTTCCAACATCCAACCTCCATTTTCCTATGACCCAACTTGTTGTATAATACAAATGTTCATATAGGGAGAATGATGGCAGAACGTAAACCGCGCGCAACTGCACGCCAAGCCAAAGCCCCGCCGCCGCTTCCCAAGCCCCGCATCAAACTCGATCCGGATCGCTTGGAAGAGATCATTGCGATTTTGATGATTATCGTCGGCGCGCTCACCGCGCTCGGCGCGCTGAATCTGAGCGGCGGCTTTTTGCTCGGCGGCTGGGTCGCGTTGCTGCAAACGCTTTTAGGTTGGGGCATTTATCTCGCGCCCATTTTATTTCTCGCGCTCGGCGTGTGGCTCTTTCTCGACGCGCTCGATAAAACGTGGAACGTCGGCTGGGAACGCCCCATTGGTATCGGACTGGCTTATCTCATCTTGCTCGCGATTCTTCATTGGGTCAGCGCGTTTTCAAATCCGCTGCAGCCGCCAGCGGGCTTGCAAGGCGGCGGCATCGCCGGCTGGTTGATCGCGTCGTTGTTGATTGGCGCGTTTGGCGCGGTCGGCGCCTTCATCGCGCTGATTGCGGCGACTTTCATCGCGCTGATTTTATTATTCAATATTTCATTGCCGGAATTATTCCGCCGCGGCGTTTATCTCGCGCGCATTCTGTCGCATTTGCCGCAAGAAATTCAACAGCTCGGCAAGAAAGCCGCGCCCGCGCCGCAGCCCCCAACGCGAACACCAATGCCGACGATGCGCGCGAGCACGATGCCTGCGCGCGAGAGTACGCCCGCCTCTCCGCTTCGAGCCCATCTTGAGCGAAGCGAAGGAAAAGAGGATACCGGTGAAGTCGCGCGGCCGGTCGCGGCGCGGATTATCGGCGGCAGCGCGGCAAATTCGCTCGCGCCGTCGCCGGCAATCCAACGCGAATGGCGGTTGCCGGAATGGCAAACTTTTTTGGAAGACAGCATCGAGCCGAATATCAATCAGCAAGAAATCCGCAATCGTGTCCGCGTGATCGAAGAAACGCTTTCGCATTTTGGCGTGCCGGCGAAAGTGATCGAGGTGAATCAAGGACCGTCGATCACGCAGTTTGGCGTCGAGCCGGGCTTTATCGAGCAAAAGGGCGTGGACGGCAAGGCGCATCGCGTCAAAGTCAAAGTCAGCCGCATCAGCGCGCTGCAGCACGATTTGGAACTGGCGCTTGCCGCGTCGCCGCTCCGCATCGAAGCGCCCGTGCCGGGACGCAGCGTCGTCGGCATCGAAGTGCCTAATTCCAAAGTCACGATGGTGAGTCTCAAGAGCGTGATGGATTCCGAACCGTTCAAGGGAATGAAATCCAAATTAAAGATCGCGTTGGGGCAAGACGTTTCGGGCCAGCCCGTCAGCGCGAGTTTGGAAACGATGCCGCATCTCTTGATCGCCGGCGCCACCGGCTCCGGCAAATCGGTTTGCATCAACGCGGTGATCGCGTGCTTGCTATGCAACACCACGCCCGCCGAATTGCAAATGGTGATGATTGATCCCAAACGCGTCGAGCTGGTGAATTTCAACGGCATTCCGCATCTCAATCAGCGCAACGTCGTCGTCGAAGTGCAGGACGCGGTCGGCTCGCTCAAGCAAGCCGTCGCGGAAATGGATCGGCGTTTTACGATTTTCGCCAAGCACGGCGCGCGCAATATTGAGATTTACAATCACATGATCGAGGGCAAAACCGGCGAAGCGAAACTGCCGTACCTCATCGTGATTGTGGACGAACTCGCGGATTTGATGATGGTCGCCGCCGATGACGTGGAACGCGCGATCACGCGCCTCGCGCAGATGGCGCGCGCGACCGGCATTCATCTCATTCTCGCGACGCAACGCCCCTCGGTCGATGTCGTCACCGGCTTGATCAAAGCGAATTTTCCATCGCGCATCTCGTTCGCGGTCACGAGTCAGGTGGATTCACGCGTGGTGCTCGACGCGCAAGGCGCGGAAAAACTGTTGGGCCGCGGCGATATGCTGTACATGGCAAGCGATTCATCGAAGCTGGTTCGGCTGCAGGGCTGTTACGTTTCCGATCACGAATTGGAAAAGATCGTCACGTATTGGAAGGATCTCGCGCCCCCGTTGCCGGAGCCGGAACGTCCGCGCCCGGAAATGCCAATCGGCAAAGTCACACAAACCACGTTGTGGGGCGGCGAAGTGCCAATGCCCAAAGCCAAAGACGCGGAGGACGATTTGTTGCCGCAAGCATTGGATATCGTGAAAGCGAGCCAGAAAGCTTCGACCTCGCTGTTACAGCGTAAATTACGCATCGGTTATTCGCGCGCGGCGCGTTTGATGGAACTCTTGGAAGAAAAAGGTTACGTGGGTCCGGACGAAGGTCCCACGAAGGGGCGCGCGGTGAAAGCGCCCGCGGCGCCGGCAACCGCGCGCCGCGAATTCGTAGACGACGATGAGTTTAAAAATTTTTCGGATGAGGACTGGGAGGAATTGGACAAGGATTGAAAATAATGGTAAATTGCAAATCGCTGATTGAGCGACGCAAGCCAATTCGATGCGGCTATCCCATCTTGGCTATCCGCCATTTGCCATATTCTCCATTGAGGTAGACATTCATGAAACTCAAATCTTTTTTTCTTTTCGCGCTCATTCTTCTTGCGCTCGGCGTGATCGGATGCCAAGCCACACCGACGCCAACCCCGCGTCCAACCGTCGCGCCGCCGCCAACCGTTGTCCCGCTTCCGACGATTACCTCAACCCGCGTTCCGGTCACCAACACCCCTGCCGCCACTGCCACCGCAACGCAAGTGCGCGCGACGCTAACGCCGACGCGCACGCCGGTACTTGAGACACCGACTCCGGAGCCCACTGCGACGCCGGCGAAACCATCGGGTCCTACCGGCAGTGTTTTATTCTTCACCAAAGGTACGGATGGAAACGGACGCCTTTTCTACGTCAAACCCGATAACAATCAAGTGACGCCGTTCCTCGCGGTCGGCTCGACCGCAATGGACCTCGCGCTCGACGGCTTTGGCACGAACGCGCATTTCGGTGAATTTTCCACCGTGCCGATCGGCGCGAAATTCGCTTTCGTTCATGGCGATAGTTTCAAATCGGATATATTGCGCATCATCGATGTGAAATCGAGTGTCACGCGTGACATTCACGCCGATGGTGGTATCTCCAGTCCCACATGGTCGCCGGACGGCAAGCGCATCGCGTTTATTCGGTTCACGACCGATCGCCGGACGTGGGCAATCAGTATCATGAACGAAGATGGCTCCAGCCGAGCCGATATTCGGACCAACACTTCGGGCGAGCAGTATCGCGGTGGTTTGTCGTGGTCCAAACTCAACCAACTCACCTTCGCCATGAATTCCGGCGGCGCGCCGGACGTTTACACGCTCTTCACCGACGGCGGCTCGTTGAGAAATCTCACCAACAATCCCGCCGAAGACACTACGCCGGTGTGGAGTCCGGATGGAACCAAGATCGTTTTTGTCTCGCAGCGTGACGGCTTGCCGCAAATTTATATCATGAACGCGGACGGCACCGGCTTACGACGCCTCAGCGATGGCACCAGCCGCGATTTTTCGCCGACGTGGTCGCCCGAAGGCAACTGGATCGGGTTTGCCTCGACGCGAAATTTCTCAACCGATATTTACATGATGGATTTCAACGGCGCCAATTTGAAACGTCTCGCCAACGGCGATCATCCCGTCTGGTCGCGTTAGACTTACGCAATGAACGAGGGCGTTCGCGTCAAATGACGTGAACGCCCTTTTTTAGTTGCGACTCGCCCAAGAACAATCTGCCCTTTGGAGAGAATGGATGCTTACTAAATTATTCCCGATTTTTCTTTTCGCTGCCCTCGCGCTATTGGTTTCGGCATGTGGACCGCTCGCGACGGCAACCCCGCGCGCGACTCTTACCGCCGCGCCGGCAACGGTCACGCTGCCGACGATCACGCCGACGCGTAATCCGGCAACGCCAACTTTGATCCCCACCGCGACGCCCAACATCAGTCCCACGCCGACCAAGCCGAGCGCGACGCCGACCCGTACGCGCGCGGCAACGACACCGGCGCGTCCCACCGCGACCGCGACGAAACCGCCCGCGCCGAAAGGCAGCATCGCGTATCACGTCCGCAAAGACGGCGTGGATCGATTGTACTTTGCAAATTTGGAAAGTGGAACGAACACGGCGCTCTTGGAATTGGGACCGTCAATGGATTTTGCGCAAAACACGAACGCGCATTTCGCTGAATTTTCGCCGGACGGGTCCAAGCTCGCCTATATTTTTTCCGGTCAACTTTTCCAACCGGACGTGCTCACGGTGATGGATTTGCGAACCGGCATCAAGACGCCGATCTTTTCGTCCGAGGGCGGCGGCGGCGGATTATCGGGTCCGACATGGTCGCCGGATGGCAAACGCGTCGCCGTCATTCGCATGGCGGCGAATCAGCGCAATTGGGGCATTCATCTCGTCAACGCCGATGCGACCGGCACGCAAGTGGATTTGCGCGTGACGAATCAAGGCGAGCAATATCGCGGCGGCATTTCGTGGTCGCGGCAGGACGTTTTGACGCTCGCGGTCAATACGACCGGCGCGAGCGATGTGTATAAATTATTTGTGGATGGTGGCGGCTTTCAGAATCTGACCAATCATCCAGCCGATGATAGCACGCCGGTCTGGAGTCCGGACGGAAAACAAATCGTGTTTACGTCGACGCGCGAGGGACGCGCGCAGATTTATGTGATGAATGCGGATGGGACCGGCTTGCGGCGCGTGGGCGATTCGCCGTTTGCGGATTTCTCGCCGATCTGGGCGCCGGACGGCAATTGGATTGCGTTCGCTTCCACGCGCGAGAATTCAACCGATGTCTACATCATGGATTTGCGCGGCACAAACGTCCGCCGCATTACGACCGGCGGCGGCGATCACCCGCTCTGGTCGCGATAATGTAGGGGCGACCCTCGTGGTCGCCCTCCTTCTTCATGGTCGCCTCCTTCTTCGGTCGCCCTCCTTCGGTCGCCCTCTTTCGCGTCACCTCCGCCGATGCAATCCAAAAATCCGCGCGAGTGCGAAATCTTTCGCCCAATCCGGAATGAACAGCAAGAGGGGCCACACGATCCACGCGTCAAGCGTCGCCTGATAACGCGGGCGCGGGAAGCGCGCGGAAATCGCGCGATGAATCACGCGCGCGACCGTTTCCGGCGCGGAGCCCAAGCTGCCGACGCCAATCGCTTCGCGAATTCCGCCGCCGGTTTTCAAATACGCGCGATACGCCGAGTTCGGATTCAGGCGAAAGCGCGCGAGATTTCTTTCCGCGTTCTCGGCAAACTTCGTCAATACGCCGCCCGGCTCGACCACACTCACGTGAATTCCCCACGGCTTGAGTTCCAGGCGCAACGCGTCGCTGATCGCCTCCAGCGCGTATTTGCTGCCGCAATACAAACCCCCAAACGGAAACGCCAAGCGACCGACGACCGAACCGACGTTGACGATTCTGCCGGCATTTTGCTTTCGCATTTGCGGGATCACCAATTGCGCCAGATGCAACGCGCCAAATAAATTCGTTTCAAATTGCGCGCGCATTTCTGCCAGCGTCACTTCGGCAAGCGGTCCGGCTTGGCTGTACGCCGCGTTGTTCACGAGCGCGTCAATTCGACCGGCGCGGCGCACCACCTGCTCCACCGCGTCGATGCGCGATTTTTCATCCGCGACATCGAGCGGCAGAATATAAATTTGCTCGCTTTGCAAATCGCGCAGCGTTTCGATTCGCCGCGCGGTTGCGAACACGCGCCAGCCGCGCGCGGCGCAGTAGATCGCGGCGGCGCGCCCAATGCCGCTGGAACAACCCGTGATGAGAACGGTCGGAAGATTCGATGCCATTTTTCCCTTGCCTCGCCGGGGGAGATGAAAAAATTACGCAATACGTATTGCGTGATACGTATTGCGTAAAAAACTTTTCGCCGTGAAAATTTCGCGCCTACACTTCCGTCCGCCATTCTGGACATTGCGGATCAATCCCGCGCACCAAATCGTGATAGATTGATTCGATCCGTTTTGTGATCGGTCCCATTTCGCCGGTGCCGACCGGCAATCGATCGACCGAAACAATTGGCGTGATCTCCGCGCCGGTGCCGCACATGAACGCTTCCTGCGCGACGTACAGCTCGGTGCGATCCATTTCGCGTTCGACGACCTCGATGCCCAACACATTGCGGCACAATTCGATCAGCGTTTCGCGCGTGATGCTTTCCAGAATGCCGCTCGTCACGGAAGGCGTGATCAATTTGCCGGCGCGGACGATCATCAGACACGCGCCCGGTCCCTCGGAGACTTTGCCGTTCGAGTTGAGAAAGAGCGCGGAATCGTAGCCGTTGCGCCGCGCCTCTTCGGACGCGAGCCGCGAATTCAAATAATTGGCGGATGCTTTGACGCGCGGCGGCATCACGTTGTCCGCAATGCGCGACCACGAACTGACGCACGCGTGATTCACCTTGCCGCTTTTCAACCGCGACGCCCACGGCGTTGTATTGATCACGATCCGCGCGACATCTCCCGGCGCGGAACCGAACAGCGCCGATTCAATGAACGCGAGCGGACGAATGTACGTATCCTCTTTGTATTCATTCGCGCGCACGAGTTCGACCAAGCCGCGTTTGATCTCGGCATTGGAAGTTTTTTGCGTCATTCGCATCAAGCGAATGGATTGAGCAAAGCGCTCCAAATGCGCGTCGAGGCGAAAGACGTACAATTTTTTCCGGTCCGCATTCCAATACGCGCGAATGCCCTCGAATACCGATGACACGCCGCCGGTACCTACCTGCGACATGTGAATCGTTGCCTCGTTCCACGGCCTCATTTTGCCGTCCACCCAAACGTATTTCGGATCCATATTGTCTGCCACGAAATGCCTCCTTGACGAGTTGCGTCATTGCGAGGAGGCGTTCGTTGCCGACGAAGCAATCTCCACATTGCAACTTGGGGATTGCTTCGCCGCAAAGTGCGCGGCTCGCAATGACAATTCGCTTAACTTCTTGACGCTGCTCTTCTGAGCAAATCGAGCGCGCGGATGATGATCCAACTCTGCGCGTGCTCGCCAGTCCCGCCCACACTGTACGCCATCTTGCGCGTTTCCTTTTCCGTCGCGACCGCAATCGCGGTGCGGCCGGTTTCCTCACTATACAACCCGTGTTCCGCCTGCATCGTCCCCAATGCCGCGACTGCGATGTCCGCGCTAGTCGCTTTGCGAAACTGCTCGGCAACCGCGACGGCGTTCTGCTCGCTGACATCGCTCACGTTCGCGAGCAGCATCGCGGATTTGATAATGCGCGCTCCTTCGGGCCGCGCGCGCAAGCGTTCCGCGATTTTTCCGCCGGTGTTCGTTTCCGCGATCGCGACGCGCCAATTGCGCGCGGCGAGCGCGCGCGCGGCAACTTCTTCGACCGTTTCTTCCCCGATGCCGTAAATCCAATCGCCGAGCCGTTCGCGCACGCGCGTTTCCATCTCCGCGATCATTTTTTCCGCGTCGCCGCGCGTTTTCGCTTTTGCCGTGATGCGCACGTCGGTCTGTCCCGGATGCGCGAGCAAGCCGACGGTGGGATTCGTGGACGTTTCGAGATCGGTGATCTTGGAATCCACCTGGCTCTCGCCGACCGCGCACGTGCGTAGGGTCTTGCTCAAAATAATTTGCTCGCCGCCGGTTTGTTCGCGAATCCACGGCAGGACGCGCGTCTCCATCAGATGTTTCATTTCGCGCGGCACGCCCGGCAAAGAAATAATGTGTTTGCCATCGGCTTCGACGATAAAGCACGGCGCGGTCCCCACCGGATTTTCGACCGGCAGTGCGCCCTGCGGAATGTACGCTTGGCGCACATTGTTCTCGCTCATCAGCGAGCCCCATTTGGCGAACATCGCGCGGATTTGCGCGAGCAGTTTGTCGTCCAAAACTAATTCGCGATTCGTCGCGCGCGCGACGGCTTCGCGCGTCATGTCGTCGACTGTCGGACCCAAGCCGCCGGTCGTGATGATCAAGTCCGCGCGCGTCAAGGCGTGACGAATCGCGTCGACAATGCGCGTGGCGTTATCGCCGACCGTCGTCCGAAAATATAAATCAACGCCCACTTGTGCGAGCTGTTGCGCGATCCACACCGCGTTGGTATCGGTGAGGTCGCCGAGTAATAATTCCGTGCCAATGGAAATGGTTTCTGCGCGCATGATTGCAAGCCGCAAGCCACAGGTCGCAAGTAACAGGTTTCTCTCGCAATGTCGCCTGCGACTTGGGACCTGTGACAGACAAACGTCTAACGGAATAGGTTGCCAACCAAAAATACCACATTCGCCGGGCGTTCCGCGAGCCGGCGCATAAAGTACGGAAACCAATGCGTCCCGTACGGCACGTACACGCGCACCGGATAACCGTCCGCCGCGAGGCGTCGCTGCAGATCCGATCGAATGCCGTACAACATCTGAAACTCGTAACGCTCGCGTGCCACGTGATTCTGTGCGATGAATTCTTTCGCCCACGCGATGATTTTTTCATCGTGCGTCGCCAGCGCGAGGTGCGCGCCGGAATGACCGCCATTCGCGCCCAGAAACATTTGCGCGAGGCGGTGATAATTCGCGTCCACGGCGCGTTTTTCCGGAAACGCAGCGTCGGCGGACTCTTTGTACGCCCCTTTGCACAGCCGCACATTCGCGTTCATCTCCAACAGCGCGCGTAGATCGGCTTCACTGCGATACAGGTACGCTTGGATCACGATACCGACGTTGGAGAATTCTTCGCGCAGGGTTTTGTAAATGTTGAGCGTCGCGTGCGTATGCTGCGAATCTTCCATATCGATCCGCGCGAACGATCCCAGTGCGCGCGCTTTGGCGGCAATCTGGCGCATATTTTCGAGACAGAGATCAGGTGAGAGATCCAAACCCATCTGCGTGAGTTTGACCGAAACGTGCGATTGGACGCGCCGCGCGGCAATCGCGTCGAGCGCACGCAAATATTCGTCTTTCGCCGCGCGCGCGGCGGCTTCGGTTGTCACGCTTTCGCCCAGCACATCGAACGTGACGGTGAGGTTTTGGCGATTCAATTTCTCGACGACGGCAATCGCTTCCTCCAACGTTTCACCGGCGATGAACCGCCGCGCGACGCGCCGCGACAGCGGAAAGGTCGTTACGATTTGGCGCATCCGCGCGTTGGTCGAGAGCGCCAAAAAAAAATCGTGCAAGAGATTCATACGACGTTCACTTCTTGAACGAGCCGCCCCTCCGCGAAGCGTTCCAGATCCAACATCGAAACGTCCACCGTTGACGACTTGCCGTCCAAAATAATTTCGCTCATCACTTTACCGGCCGCCGGCGAGTGCATAAAGCCATGCCCGGAAAAACCGGCGGCGATATAAAAACCCGGCGCGGCTTTTGCCTCGCTCAAGATCGGATGCGCGTCCGGCGTCACTTCGTACAGCCCCACGATTTCGCTTGCAATCTTCGCGTCGGCGAGCAATGGCACGCGTTGGATCGCGTGCTCGAGCGTTTTTTCGCGGAACGCCTCGTCCACCGCGAGTTTGTAGCCCGGCGTCTCATCGTGATTCGACATTCCGACGATCAACCCAGCGCCTTCGGGATGGAAATAAAAACTGGATGCAAAGTCAATTGTAAAGGGATGATCGGACGGGATTTGCGGGAGCGGATCGGTGATGAAAAATTGCCGGCGCATCGGAACAATCGGAATTTCGATGTCGATCATTCTCCCGATCTCCGGGCTCCACGCGCCGGCGCAACAGACGACCGTCCGCGTCGCGATCTCGCCGCGATTGGTGTGCACCGCCGCGTCGCGATTATTTTCGCGGCGAATGCCGGTCACCGCGATCTCGGTTTCGATTCGCGCGCCCAATGCTTTCGCGCGCGCGGCAAATGCTTGCGTGATCGTGTTGGGGTCGGCAAGCCCATCGCGCGGACCAAACGTCCCGCCGACGATGCCGTCGAGATTGACGCGTGGCGCGCGGCGCGCGATTTCGTCGCGATCGAGCCAGCAAATATCGTTCAAGCCGAGCGAATGTTGAAGCGCGAGATTCCGCTTGAACGCGGCGACCTCGCGCGCGTCGCTCAGCAAAAACAAATAGCCGATCGGATGATAGCCGCTGGACGTTCCGAAATGGTCTTGGAAATGTTCAATTATGGGCAGCGAATAGAGCGAGAGTTGAATGTTGACGCGGGTCGAGAATTGATAGCGCACGCCGCCCGCCGCCGCGCGCGTGGAACCCATGCCGAGAAATTTTTCACGTTCGAGCAGAGTAATATTTTTGACGCCGCGCGCCGCGAGGTGATAGGCGACGCTCGCGCCCATGCACCCACCGCCAATCACAACCACGTCCGCAGTTTTCGGCACCATCGCGTCCGGAAATATAGAGCCGGTGAAAGAAAAAGTCAATCGAAAAAAATCCTTTTTCGAATCCCTGCACCCCATCGCGCGCGCCGGCGATCATGACGCCATAAATTTCGTCGCGCCATATTGGCAGAGCGGGCGCGAGCGCTCAACCATTAGCGCGATTTCGCGCGGCGTTGCTTTTCTTTCCACGCTTTATAAACGCCTTGCATTTGCACCAAATGTTCCGGGATATGCGCTTCGTAAATCGCGAGCCAATCATCCATCGTCATCACGCCGTTTTCGGAATGATTGACCGTGTTCGTCCAAACCGAATCGGGCAAATCTTTGATGAGCAAGTACGACCTGCGGCGGAGCCATTTGAATAACTGGAGCGCATCCGCAATGCTCTGCGCGTGATAATGCAAATGGCTTGCCCACTTGTCGCCATCATAGCCCAACACCGCGCTGCCCGGCTCGGCAATAAATCTGCGGCAGCGGATATAGCTGTTCGCTTCGCTGTCCGCGATGTGGGCAATCAATTCATGTACGCTCCAATCTTTTTCGAACGGCTTGAACTTCCACATCGCTTTCGGAAACTTTTTCAGCCCGCGCACGAGCGTGGCGTACGCGTGTCCGTAGGATTGGATTTTCTTTTGGCGTTGTTCTGAAGTGAACGCTTTTTTCAACCCGACCTCCGATGATGCACAGCGTAACGCGCTCTGCGCTCTTTCGCTCGAAACCCAATCTCGCGATGCGAAGATTCAGGGCTTTGCATCAACGCGCGGATGGCTGCAAAGACCATTTTGAATTGGGAATCGTACTTGGCTTCGAGTTCGTCAAGCCGCCGCAATAAATCTGGATTGCCTGTCAAAATGACGCGGAGCTGAACAAATGTCCGCATGATTTCAATATTGACTGAGATCGCGCGCTTGCTACGCAGCACCCCAGAAAGCATTGCCACACCTTGTTCGGTGAAAGCGTATGGAGTAGCGCGGCGCATCCCACCCCAACTTGAAATCACAAAATTTGATTTCAAGTTGCTGAATTCTGCGCGCGTCAACTGAAACATAAAATCGTCGGGGAACCGACCTCGGTTTCGTTTGACCGCTTGAACCAGGGCGCGCGGCTCAACACCGTACAATTCGGCAAGGTGTGGACTCAGCATTACCTTCTGCCCGCGAACGAGAAAGATGTACTTTGCAATTCTATCAGGCAGAATCAAGGTGTTATTAGCGGGCATATATTCTCCAATTCTCTACATCGGAAACCAAACCGAAAATTCGCCAAAGCGAAATTCTTTGCGCTTCAGCATTTCATTCGGCGGCTCGCTCTGCGCGCGCCCGCTCAACGCCGCGTCCATCGCATCGGCTAACTCTGCCAAAAAGCCGGCGTTGGAAACAATATCGTTATGCCCCGGGCAAAGCATTTTCACCCCGCGCAGCGCACTCAATCGCCGCGCGCTGTGCGCGAACGCCGCCGGATCACTGCCGGCAAAGCACGCGTACATCGGTCCGCAGTACGCGGTGTCAGCAGTAAAGAGCGCGCCGCTCGCTTCATCGAAATACGCGACGTGCCCGGGCGAATGACCGGGCGTGTGAATCACTTGCAACGCGCGCCCGCCGAGAGCCATCACGTCGCCATCGCGCAAAATGCGCGTCGGCGGCTTGCGCGGGATGCGGTACGCGGCGGGATCGAAATCCGGCGGCAGAATCGCGCGCACATCCGGCTGTTCCATGGCGCGGCGATACGCGCTCATCTCCGGTTCTTGCGCGAGCAGGTCAACCTCGCTTTCGTGAATCGCGGATTCCTCGAACAACGCATTCGCGCCCGAGTGATCCCAATGATAATGCGAATTCAGCACGCTGACCGGCAGCGCGGTGATTTTGCGAATCTCCGCGCGTATGTCGCCGATGCCCATGCCGGAATCAATCAGCGCGGCGCACGCGTTGCCGACGACGAGATACATATTCACCGTCGTCACGCCGAACTGCGGCGCAATGATGCCGATCGGCTCGGCGATGCGATAGAGGTTATCGGTGATACGGGTGGTTGTGTGAAAGGACATTAGCGAGAACGCTTCCTAGTTGGCTTTTGCTCCTCAGCAATCCCTTTCTTTCTTCGCAATTGTTCACCCACCCATTTCAACCATTGCTCGGAAGGTAGAGCGTACGGCTGGAACTTTTCCAAGCGACCTTCCTCTTCGCTGTAGAATAAAGCGCGATACGCGCCCAACTTGCTTGCGGCTGGCGTATCAATTAGACTCGAGGAATCCTCCGCGCTCATTTGGAACACCGCGCGCATCGCAAACTCACGCAATGTGCGGCGATCCAAAGCGCGGTTGAGATTCGTCACTGTGTCACACCAAACGAGCGTGTGAATGCCAACGTCGGGACCTTCGCGCAAGATCGTGGCGAACTGCTGCGTTAGATTCGGCGCGGCAGGTTCTTCGCTGCCCAAAGAAAATCCCATCCCTTCCTCTTGCCGCAAATCGCGAGCGCGTTGCAAGCCATATAAGAACAAATATTTCGGCGCGTTCGTTTCACTCGCATCCATGCGGCGCTGAACTTCAGCCGCCAATTCGTTGATGAACTCTGGCAATTCGCGTCGGCGTCCGATTTTTGGCGGACGAGGCAAGTGCTCAGCGAAGCGTGTGAAATAGTCAGCATACGAAGCGTCGGCTGCGCCGAAATCGAGGATGTAGAAAGGAGAACCCCCACCCTGACCCTCCCCCGAAGCGGGCGAGGGAACGAGTTGAGACGCAAGACTAATGAGCGCAACTGCCATCATCCCCATCGCGGCTTCATCATTCTGACCGACGATCAGCAAGTTGCTGCCGCTCTGGCGGCGAAAATTCGCGGCGACCGAATCGCGAATCGCAATTGGCTCACCAATCCAAGCGCGCGTGACACGCGATGGAGCAGTGAATGTTGGTGATGCAATCAAATCGCCGAGCGTGCGATTCTTTTCAACTTCCGCGGGCGCGTTGCCTTCAAAGATAATCTGAGGACGCGGCGGACGATACTTCTGCTTCTGCGCTAGTTCCTGCACGCGTTCAAGATACTGGTCGCGTTTATCGTCAGGCAGCCATGCGACTTGAAAGCGATTGTTGCCCTCGACTAGACCATTCACCGCATTGTAAATAGCTTCGCCAGGGCGAGAGAGCAAACGCGCGGCAGGATTGTCGTCGGCAAGAATGAGCCGCGAATCCGCTTCGCTGCATTGCAGCGCGATACGCACTGCCATTTGATCAATCGTACTGCGCGCCAGCGTGTACGCACCCGCGAGTGTTTGCGAGCCGAGCAATACGTGGATTCCAAACGCGCGTCCTTGACGCACCAATCGGTCAAGAACCTGCGACGATTGCGATGCGATGGCGTCATCTTCGGTAAAGAATTCTTGAAACTCGTCAACCACCAAAAGAATTCGCGGCGCCGCCTGCCCATTCTTTGCGCGATAGTCCGCGATATGATCCACGCCTGCCGCGCGGAATAGGTCGCCTCGGCGTTTCAGTTCTGCGTCCAGACCTTGCAATACACTCAAGCCAAACTCGCGCTCGCTTTCAATCGCGATCACGCGGGCGTGCGGCAGTTGGTGTGTCGCATAAGTTTTGAACTCTACACCTTTCTTAAAATCAACGAGATAAAGTTCTACTTCAGTCGGGCTGTAGCCGAGAGCCAAGTCGGTTATCAAAGTATGCAGCAGTGTAGATTTGCCTGAGCCAGTTTTGCCGACGACAAGCGCATGTTGCGCGGTGCCTTTGCCGAGATCGAGATATTGGATTTTCCGCGCGCCTGCGGGACCGAGCGGGGCGCGCAATCCAGTACGACTGTCTCCTTTCCACCACAACTCTTGAGGCGGAGCGATGCGCTCGAATGGCACCTCGACCTTGCTTGCTTCTTTCGCAGCTTCACCAACTTGACTGATTATTCGGTCAAAGAGTTCTGCGCTTGGTGGAGCATCTAATTCCAGTAGACAATCACCTTTCCTTATCTCGAACACCGAACTCTCGCTGGTCAAGGCAGCAATGCGCTGTTCCATTCTGTTCCGTTCATAATCCGAAACTGGCTCTCGAAGTCGTGCCTTGATACTATCGATCCGTTTATTTCTATCCTTGGGATCGCCCTTTCCGTTGTGAATGACGATCCTATTCATTGTCGCCATGACCTTGTCAGCTCGCCCCAGGTTAGGAAGCCCTGTTGTCTCCACCCTTGTGCCAATCCCTGCGCTAATCAATACGGCCCCCGTAACCGCTGCAATGTCGCGTAGTATCTCGCTACCATGCTTATCGAGACCAGGCACTTTGACAGCTATTGTGTCGAATGTGCCTAGCGATTTGGCACCCTCGATAGCCTTGAGCGCGTCGCCTTCTATACCATTTGCAATGACTACTAGACGACGAGTTTTTGCCTGTTCTACCAAACGCTCCATGAGCGGGACAATTTCCTCGTGCCTCGTCACTTTATAATCAGTTATCAGGAAATAGGGTTGTTCAATGGTAACCTCTGCAGATGCCAGTCCAGACACCAATAGAGGGCTCTCCTGAAAATCTTTGTCCTGCCAAACGAATCGGCTGCCATCCCAAGCAATGACAGTCACATCGCGTTCCAACTCTGCAATATTAAATCCGTTTGGTGGTGGTTTATCAGTATCCACTAGAATTACAGCGTAGACGCCGCAGCGCGGTCCGTTTTGCACAATGCTGACCAATCGCCGCGCGGCTGCTTCGCTGAAATTCGCAGGAAAATCGAACACGACGAGGACGCGGTACGGCTCAGCTATTTCGCCTGCTTGCGAGTTGTAATCTTCAATCGTTGCGAATTGGTTGCGCAAATATTTTTGGATTACATTCTCCATGTGTTCTGTCAGATCGGCGAGACGTTGCTCAATATGCTGCGGCTCAGTCCATGCCTTGCCAGTGATTAACGCTTCGTCGTAATCTGCTAAATGCATCATGGCGGCAACATTTTGTCCGAGTCCAACAGGATCAACAAAAGTGAAACGCAGTTTTCCAGGTGGAAGTGTGGCAAGCAGACGCAGCAATAGCGCCTGAACAGGTTGGACACCCGCTCCCTTCCCCGCACCCGCTGCCTTGAAGAGCAACGAGCGGCCACCAATAAACGTATAAAGCGCGGGGAGATTGAGACTGTCCCATGACCCAACTTCCTCAAGACGACCAATACGAGTGAATTGTGGGATACTCCCTTCAGTGGTCGTTTCCCATGATTTCCACAAAGACTCGTCCCAAGGCGGAGAGAGCGCCTCGGCTGATCGAACTAATACTTCAGCATCGCGTTTGATATCCATCGTTGTCGTTTCGTATTCTGTGCGGGCATTGGACATGGCTTGACGATAGTGAGTATCACAATCGGCTATCCGCTGCTGATGCTCATGGGTTATCTGCCTTATTCGATTTTGATATTCAGGTTCGATTTGATCGGCAGTTTGTTTGTATGCAATTCCAGCTGCAGAAACTTGGACACTATGCCGCTCTCGAACTGGATCTAGAAATCTCTTGTGCCAGTACTCAGTTTCGCTAGTGAGCTGAGCCAACGATTTGTACAAATTAATCCTGCTTCCGTTGTGACTGGCAACAATCTTAAAAGCCACAAGTCCTGCGATCATTACAGCAGAAATGAGTGCGGCACCTATCCTTAAACCTGCAGGAATGCTGTAAGATGATAAGATTACAAGAGCGACAAGTAATCCCAAACCAGATAGAACAATCCAAAAGGCAACAAACTCTATCCAAGTATGTGGTGGCTCGACCTGATCGCTCGATCCTGATACCAAAGCGTTTCGCAGCGACCCGAAACTCGTTTCAGCGAGCGAGACACAACGGTCCATCTCTGCTATTGGATCGCCTGATGCTTCGGGTGCCAGGGGGAAAATCGTTATGCCCTCAATCTGCTTTTGCCATCCGCCCTTCACCATAAAATTGTGAGCATCGTTGAACATACTACGGTCTTTGTTCAGCCGCTCATTCGCCTTCTGCTCCGCCTGTTGTAGCACGTTATCGGCAGCGGCGCGCTCAGTCTTGAGACGATTTTCAGAATCAGCCAGCGCCTTAGTGCGATACGCTTCTGCCTCTTGCTTACTCTTTTTCAAAGCGGCATCATGCGCTTCTTTTTCAGCTTTCTGGCGCGCCTCTGCTTCGGCTTCGGCTTTTGCTCGCTGTAATGTTGCCACGCGAAATCTGCGTACGATTTCCCGCTCTTGCTGAATGAGTTCGGGCTCAGACATGAGTAACCTCCTTGTTCACTTTATATTTCTTTGCACTTGTGCAATCAGCTGCGCCAATCGTTCCATTTCTCGCTGTGTGGCTTGCGCCTGATGCTCTAGTGGCGTCCAGTATTCTTTTTCAAAATCCCAGCGCACTGAGTCGTTCCATACGGCTCTGGCATCTTCCCAATGCTGCCACAAACGCTGCCTAGCAATTTCAAGTTGGTTGTTTGCGCTTTCAAGAGAGTTCATTTATACATCCTCTATGATACCTACGCTCATGACTTGTGCCAGTACTTGAGCGCCTTTGCGAGAGCGAAGAGGGCGTCTCGCAGATCTTTTGCCTCGCGCGAACCTCTCATTGCTTCACGGTACCGTTCTGAATCGAGCAATTGTTGTACCCAATTGTTATCGTCTTGAGAAGTCTCTGTTTGTAGATCGGAGATAGGCTGCTTTAACTTATTCAACTCATCTACGGTAATGGGTAATCCTTCTTCCATCTTCTTCAAGATTGCTTGATGCTCTGCCCAAGGAATTCCTTCAACTTTGTAGATCGTCGTAGCAGGCGGTGAAGAAATAGGTATCTGAGCAGAGGTAGGTGCAATTGTAACCGCTCGGTAACGCTCAAGGTCGTTGATCTTGCGTTGTAGAAACGCGCTTGCCTTGGGTAATTCGGATGACACAAGCTGAGCAAGTCGCTGTGCCTCGCGTTGGTATTCGCTAACGGCTTGCTGTACTTTTTGCATCCATTGCTGCGCATTTCGCAGTTCGGCTTCGGCTTCCGCTAAATATCTCTGCGCTTCAAGCAGCGCTCGTTCTTGCCGGCTGCAATCGGGAGGATGGTAGTGCCCTTCGCGGTCGTAAAAGCCGCTCGCTTGGCAGCGCGCCAATGAGGCACGCGCTTGCGCAACAATTTCTTGACGGCGGCGAACCTCGACTTGCCAGTGATTTTGCCGCTCGACGAGCCAATCCAGCGTGCGGCGGATTTCCTGCGCGGCAGCGTCGAGCACCTCTTGCCCTTCGCTGCTAAAGCGCGTCAGCGCGGCTTTGAGGTCCTCGAGCGCATGAATGGAAAGAACATTGGCGGCACTCATTGTCGTTTACCGTTGCGTCAGATAATCGCGAATGCGCTGCGCCTTGCGCATGAGGAATGGAATTTGCTGATCAGCCGAGCGCATAAAGTGATGCAGTACGCGCATCGTCTGTTCAAACTCCTGCGCGAACTTTTGATGTTCCTGATCTCGCCACGTTTCGCTCAAACCTACAAACTGCCCATTAAGACGCGACATGCTATCGCGCAGCTGCGTGTTGAACTGTTTCAACTCGTGAGCAAAGCGCTCCAAATCTTCTGGGTTTGCAATTGCTTGTGGGGACATGAATGCCTCCGTATTCTACCACGACTCCTTTTGAACTGATCACAATCTTTTCATTTTTTCTTCGCCGCTTCCACTAACTCCCACAACCGATTCGGGCTTAGCGGAATTTCCAGAATTTCCAAATTGAATTCCGGCAGCGCGTCCTCAATCGCCTGCGCGAAGAGCGGACCGACTGGAATCGCGCCGGCTTCGCCCGCGCCTTTCACGCCCATTGGATTCCACGGCGACGGCGTTTCAAGATGCTCGGTTTGGATATGCGGCACTTCCATCGCGGTCGGCAACAAGTAATCCATGAACGAGCCGCTCAACAATTGCCCGTTCTCGTCGTACGCGAGTTTTTCATAGAACGCATTGCCGATGCCCTGTGCGACGCCGCCCTGCACTTGCCCTTCCAAGATCAGCGGATTGATCACCTTGCCGCAGTCGTGCACGACGACGTATTTCAGAATCTTCAATTCGAACGTTTCCGGATCGATCTCGATAATCATGGCGTGCGCGCCGGCGGACGTCACACCGCTCGGTGGACCGAAATAGCGTGTCGCTTCGAGACCCGGTTCGGTGTTCGGCGCGACCGCGCCGCGCAATGGATTCGCTTTGCCGGCGAGATCGCCGAGCGAAATATTCTTTTGTGGCAGCCCTTTCACTTGCACGCGTCCACCCACCAATTCCAAATCGCCCTCGTACACGTCCATTTCTTCCGCCGCGAGTTTCAACGCTTTGGCGCGCACGGCTTTCGCGGCTTCGTTGATTGCGTTGCCGGCGACGACCGCGCCGCGGCTCGCGAATGTGCCGACGCCCCAATGAAATTCGGCGGTGTCGCCGGTGACGACGCGAATATCTCGCACGTCCACACTCAATTGTTCCGCGACCACTTGCGCGAACGAGGTGTAATGCCCCTGCCCTTGCGTGCCGATGCCGCACGCGACCGTCACCTTGCCGTTCGTTTCGACGTTGACGCGCGCGCCTTCGTACGGACCGATGCCGGTGCCTTCGACATAACAGACCAAGCCGATACCGACGCGCTTGCCGGCTTGGCGCAGGCGCGGCTGCTCGGTCGCGATAAAATTCCGGTAGTCAATCGCCTCGAGGCATTTGTCGAGCACCGCCGGATAATTGCCGCTGTCGTACTGGAGCGGCGCGAAATCCTGATAGATGAATTCGTTGTTGAACGGAAATTCGTACGGCTGAATGAAATTTTTCCGGCGAATCTCGGTGCGGTCCATCCCCAATTCTTTCGCGGCGAGATCGAGCAGACGCTCCATCACGAAAACGCCGTGCTGGCGCCCCGCGCCGCGGTACGGCGTGACGATCGTTTTGTTCGTGAACACGGCTTTGAATTCGGACGTGTAATTTTGAATTTTGTACATGCCCATCAGCGTGCATTGCGCGTTGATCGGAATCGTCAAGCCGTACGGGATGTACGCGCCGGTGTCGTAGAGAAACGTGTCCTTAATGCCAAGAATTCTTCCGTCTTTCGATACCGCCATCGCCGCGTCGTGAATCTGCTCGCGCTCGTGCGTCATCGCGATAAAGTTTTCGCGGCGGTCTTCGATCCATTTCACCGGCTTGCCGAGTTGCATCGCGATCCACGGAATCACCATTTCTTCCGGGTAGAACATCATGATCTTCGGTCCGAACCCGCCGCCGATGAACGGCGCGATCACGCGCACCTGATAGCCGGATAGCCCGAGCCGCGCGGCAGTGCCGTTGCGAATCACGACCGGCGCTTGCGTCGTGTCCCAAATCGTCAGCGCTTCGCTATAGCGATCCCAGCTCGCGACCATGCCGCGCGTTTCCATCGGCGCGGCGCACCCGTGATCGTAATAAAAGCGGCGCGAAATAATTTTGTGCGCGTTTTTGAACGCGGCATCCGCATCGCCCTTTTCTTGAATCATATGCGCGCCGAGATTCGCCTCGGCGTTGTCATGAATGCGCGCGGCATCCGGCGCAAGCGCGCGTTCCATCTCGACATTCGCCGGCAACACGTCATAGTCCACGTCAATATCGTCGAGCGCGTCTTCGGCGATATAGCGCGAGACCGCGACGACCGCGATGATCGGCTCGCCGACAAAACGCACTTTGTCTTTGGTGAGCGGCACTTGGAGGCATTCGTTGAACGCGATGAGTTTCTTCACCGGCGGCGGCGAAACGAGCAGCGGTCCGGGCTTCCACGCATCGCCCATATCGGCGGCGGTATACACCGCGACGACGCCGGCGCGCTCTTTCGCGCGCGCC
>JACQGS010000014.1 GCA_016199405.1 Chloroflexota bacterium
AGCATATGCACGCCAAAGAATCGCGAGAGCGTCAACGCGCTCACATCTCTGCCCCCGCGCAATAGTTCGCGAATCCAACCGCCGATCACCGGCACGGAGCCGGCAATTTCGGTGCCGACGGTCGTCGCCCAATACGCGCGTTGATCCCACGGCAACAAGTAACCGGTGAATCCGAAACCCAGCGTGACGAACAGCAAGCCCATACCCACCATCCACGTCATTTCGCGCGGCGCTTTGTACGCGCTCTGCACAACAATGCGCAAGAGATGGAGCACGCAAAAAATAATCATCAAGTTCGCGCTCCACGAATGCACGCTGCGAATGAGCCAACCAAAACTGGCTTGGTTCATGATGTACAGGATGCTGGCGTACGCGGTCTCCGGCGTGGGCTGGTAGTACAGCGAAAGCAGAATCCCGGTGGTCGCCTGCACGATAAAGAAAAAGAGCGTGATGCCGCCGAGATAGTACGTGTGCGCGGAACGTGGAATCGCCACGTGCAGCGCAAAACGGATGATCTCGCGCAAACCTACGCGTTCGTCGATCCAGTCGATCAGGCGGTTAAGCCATTGCATTGCGTTGAAGGAGCGCACTCCTTGCATTTAGCGCCTCCGTAACAGTTTGGCGGAGAACTCCGGAGAAACCCGTTTTCTGTACTTGCTCGATTCTTGCCGCCGATTGGCAAGACACCTGCACTTGCCGCAGGTGCAAGTGAAACGGGTTTCTGACTCGCCCTCTCCGACAGACGGCTAGAATCCCAGAAATAAAAAAATGCCTGCGCGTGAGGAAACACGCGAGGCATTCTAAACCTCGATGACACCGACGCCTGCATCAGCGCCGGACGAATTTGATCTTTACTCATAGTATATTGCCGTTGGAAGAAAAGGAAGTGACGAATGGGTCAGGTTGAAGATACGAAGGTATCAAGAGGAAAGAAGGAGACCGGTGACAAGTGACACAACGCGGATAAGGTCAAATGCCCTGAACAACCTGCCAAACGCCTCTTTGGGAGAATGACGCTTGACACTTGGAGTTGGCTCCGCATTAACTACAATCAAGCAAGGAGGAAGCATTGCCCGAATCGGAGAAAAACGCGATGCGGCGTTTACACATTTCCCTCGCGCCGCGATTTGGCGTGATTTTTGTTTTTCTCGTTCTGACCGCGTGCGGCGCTTCGCCGCGCAAATTCGTTCCTCTTTCTGCAACCACCGACGCGCCTGCCGCGCCGACCGCCGCGTTTCTCAACCCTATCCCTCTACGCGTCGCGGTCGCGGCGGTGATTTCTCCGCGTTCCACGCTCGAATCGTACGATGCGCTCCTTGACTATCTTTCGCGCCAACTCGAACGCCCCGTGCAATTAGTTCAACGCCAGACCTACGCCGAAGTGAACGAACTCGTGCGGACAGGTCAGGTAGATATCGCGTTCGTGTGTGGGGGCGCGTACGTCGAAGGTCAGCGCGATTTCGGATTGGAATTACTGGTCGCGCCACAGATCAACGGCGCGACGATCTACTACTCTTATCTGATCGTGCCCAATGACAGTTCCGCCCGCGCGCTCAACGACTTGCGCGGCAAGGTCTTTGCGTTCTCCGACCCGCTCTCCAACTCGGGGCGGCTCGCGCCGGCGTTTCAAATTCGCCAGTTCGACGCGACGCCGGAAACTTTTTTTGCGCGCACGATCTTTACGTACAGCCACGACAATTCGATTCGGGCGGTGGCAGCCAAACTGGTGGACGGCGCAGCGGTGGACAGCTTGGTGTACGATGCGCTCGTCGCGTCGAATGAAGAATTGGCGAGCAAGACGCGCATCATCGAAAAATCTCCGCCCTTTGGCATTCCGCCCGTTGTCGTGCCCCCCGCGTTGAACGCGGAATTGAAGACGCAACTGCGGAACGCGCTTTTGAAAATGGACTCGGACGCCGAAGGACGCGCCGCGCTCGCGCGTTTGCGGATTGACCGCTTTGTGCTCATCAATGACCACGCCTACGATTCCATTCGCGAGATGGCGCGCGTCGTAAGAGGGTGGAGCAAGTGAGCGCGTGGTTGCGCGACAAAAGACGTTGGGTGCGCGACCTGACCTTGAGTGTGAGCGTCCGCATCAAGATTCTGGGCATCGCGCTGGGACTGACCTTACTTTTTGGGTTCGCCGTCATTCTCTATGTGCGCACCTCGCTCGACAATTCACTCACGCGCGAACTCGAAGACAAGGGCGCCTCCATCACGAGCGACCTCGCGGCGCGTTCCGCGGATTTGATTCTGACCAACAATTTGTTCGCCCTGCACGAACTCGTGCGCGCCACGCTGGAGAACAACCTCGACGTGCAGTACGCGTTCATCCTCGATCCCAATGGCAACGGCATCGTGCATTCATTTTCATCGGGCTTGTCGCCTGCGCTGATTGCCGCGAATACCGCCGCGCCGAACGAACGGTCACACCTCGAAGTCTTTGAGACCGAAGTCGGTACGATTCGCGATTTCGCTGTTCCTATTTTCGGCGGCAAAGCCGGTATTGCGCGCATCGGAATGTCGGAACGCCGCTTGCACGAAAACATTTCCGCCACGACTCAGCAACTGCTTCTCATCACGTTGTTCGTTTCGCTGATCGGCGTTGCCGCCGCGCTTTGGTTGACCCGCGCGATGACACGCCCGATTTTCGATTTGGTCGGCGCCACGCGCGCGGTCGCGGGCGGCGATTTATCGCGCCGCGTGACACCGTGGGCGGGCGATGAAATCGGTCAATTGACCCACGCGTTCAACGCGATGACGGCTGACCTTGACCGCGCGTATCGCGAAATGGTGCAACGCAACCGCGAACTTGCCGCGCTGAACGCGGTGGCGAGCGCGGTCAATACGCCCGCACCGCTGAGCGAAACTCTCGAACGTTCTCTGCGCGCGCTCCTGGATTCGCTGAACTTGCCGGCGGGCTGGGTCTTTTTGCTCGACCGCGATAGTGAGCGCGTGCACCTCACAACCTGGCTCGGCTTGCCGCGCGAAATCGGCGAGCGTGAAGCGGAAACGGCATTACACGGCTGTCCCTGCACGAGTGCGTTGCGCGACAAACGCGGCGTCGTTATCGCACCGTTGCTCGAACGCTGTCCGTTGCGCGACGCGCGACTTGGCAATGCGCGCCCCGTCGCCGCGCACGCGACCGTGCCGATTCTCGCGCACGATCGCGCGCTGGGGGTGTTAGGTGTCGCAAGCGCGGACGCGCAGGCGTTCAGCGTAGACGAAATGAAACTGCTCGAAGCGGTCGGGCAGGAACTGGGCGTTGCGGTTGAGAATGCGAGTTTGTGGAATGACTTGAGCGAAAAAGAGCGCGTGCGCGGGCAACTGCTCGACAAGATCATCAGCGTGCAGGAAGAAGAGCGCCAACGCGTCGCGCGCGAACTGCATGACGAGATGGGGCAATCGCTGACCTCGCTCCTCGTCGGATTGAAGATGGTCGAAGAATCGTCGTCGCTCGATCAAGCGCAGACGCGCGCGCAGGAATTGAAATTGGTCGCGGGCAACGTCCTGGACGACGTGCGCGCGCTCGCGCGTGAACTGCGCCCCAGCGTGCTCGATGATATGGGCTTGGTCACTGCGCTCGAACGCTACACGCGCGAGTATGCGCATCGTTTCAATCTCGCGGTGGATTTTCAGGTGGTCGGCTTGGACGGCGTGCGTTTGCCTGCGCAGTACGAAATCGCGTTGTATCGCATCGTGCAGGAAGCGTTGACGAACATCGCCAAGTACGCGAGCGCGAAAAATGTTAGCGTGCTGTTGGAACATCGCCGTGATTCGGTGGTCGCCATTATCGAAGACGACGGGCGCGGTTTTGAGGTGGAACGATTCTTGCGCGAGCGTCGCGACGGGCAGCATCTAGGATTGCTCGGGATGAAAGAGCGCGCGGAATTGCTCGGCGGTAAGTGGATAATTGAATCAAAGATCGGCGAAGGCACGACCGTGTTCGCGCAGTTGCCAGTAAGCAGTATTCCGTAAGCCAGTATTCAGAATTCAGCATTCATCTCACTGAATACCGAATACTGAACACTTGATTTCCAGACCTATGACTAGAATTCGAATTCTCCTGGCCGATGACCACGCCATTCTACGCGCAGGGTTGAAGGCGTTGCTGAACGCGCAAGCCGATATACAAGTCGTCGGCGAAGCGGCGACGGGCGACGAAGCGGTGCGTGTAGCGCAAAGCGCGCAGCCCGACCTTGTGCTCATGGACATTTCGATGGGCGATGCGGGCGGCGTCGCGGCAACGCGCGAGGTGCTGCGCGTCTGTCCCACGACGCGCGTGCTGATGCTGACGATGCACGACGACGCGGCTTACGTTCAGCAGGCGCTCGACGCGGGCGCTGCGGGATATGTTTTGAAACGCACGGCGGAGTCGGAATTGCTCGCGGCAATTCGCGCGGTGCAACGCGGCGAGGTATTTCTGTATCCGTCGGTGGCGCGCGTGCTGATTGACGACTACCTCAAGATGAAGAAAGGCGGTGAGTCCGTCGCGCCGGAAATCAAAGATACACTCACCGCGCGCGAGCGCGAGGTGTTGACGCTCATCGCGCAGGGCTACAGCAATCACGAAATCGCGGAGCAACTAACGGTCAGCGTCAAAACGGTCGAGACGCACAAGGCGCGCATTCAAGAAAAGTTGGGCTTGCGCACACGCGCGGAGTTGGTCCGGTACGCGATGCAGAGGAGATTGTTGAAATAGTTTGTCAGGGAATTCCCCTACACGCGGGCATAGGAAAAATCAGGGAACTCACTGCTAGATTTCGCCAGCCGTTCAAACGATAATGACAGGCGGACAGAGTCTTTTGTCTATCTGTTTTCGTTTTCCGATGGACCGTCTCTTGGAGGAACAATGGCAAAGAAACGCTACGCGATGGTAATAGACCTCAAGCGGTGTGTGGACTGCGACGCCTGCACGATCGCGTGCAAGCAGGAAAATCACACGCCGCCAGGGGTCGCCTATACGCGCGTCTTACGCAAAGAAGTCGGCGAATATCCCAACGTGCGCCGGCAATTTCTGCCGATTCTATGCAACCACTGTGAGCATCCGCCCTGTGTGCCCGTCTGTCCCGTCGGCGCGACGTGGAAACGCGAGCAAGACGGGATTGTCGTGGTGGATTACGAAAAATGCATCGGTTGTCGCTATTGCATGACCGCGTGTCCGTACGGCGCGCGCTTTTTCGATTTCGGCGAGAACTACAGCGAGCCGCTCAACGTATTCGAAGCGCAAGCGTCGAACGAGTACGGCAAGCAGTGGAATCGCGCGAACGGCAATTCGCCGATTGGCAATGTGCGCAAATGCACGTTCTGCGTTCATCGTCTCGACAAAGGACTGGAACCCGCGTGCGTGCAGACGTGCATGCCCAAGGCGCGTCTCTTTGGCGACCTCAACGATCCGGACAGCGAAGTATCGCGCCTACTCGCGGAACGGCGTTCGTTCGTGTTGAAGGAAGAGTTGGGGACGGGGCCGAACGTGTACTACATCACGTAATACGCAAAAATGCCAATTAAGCCAAAGATGCCGAATGTGCCAAAAAAATCATTTAGCAGATTTGGCAAGTTTGGCACGTTTGGCAGATTTGACTTGGAGGTTGACATGAAACGTGGAATCACACTTGCCTATTGGGTCGTGCTCGGCGTAACGATTCTCATCGGCGCGCTCGCGCTGGTGGTGCGCGCGCTGGATGGATTGAAAGTAACGAATCTGACGCAAATTGTTCCCTGGGGTTTGTGGGTCGCGCTGTACATTTATTTCATCGGCTTGAGCGCGGGGTCGTTCCTGCTTTCGACGTTGATTTACGTCGGCGGCGTCAAACGCTTTGAGCCAGTCGGCAAGATCGCGATGTTTACCGCCTTTGTCGCGCTGATGGCAGGTCTCTTGTTCATTCTGCTCGACCTCGGACATATGGAGCGATTCTGGACCGTCTTTTTCAATCGCAATCCCAACTCGGTTTTGGAATGGGAAATCCATTTCTATCTTCTCTACATGGTCATCCTCGTCGCCGAGTTGTGGCTGTTGATGCGCCGCGATTTGGTGCGATGGTCGCAAGAGAAAAAGGGGTGGCTCGGCACGCTCTATCGCCTGATGGCACTGAACAGCCGCGACATTTCCGAGAAAGCGTTGCAAGACGACATGCGTCTCGTCAAACTGCTCGGACTGATCGGCATTCCCGTGGCGATTGGTGTGCACGGCGGCACGGGCGCGATTTTCGCGGTCGTCAAAGCGCGTCCGTACTGGTACACCGGGTTGTTCCCGCTGATCTTCATCACTTCCGCGCTCGCGTCCGGCGGCGCGTTGCTTACGTTCATCGTCGCGTTCTTTTCGCAATTGGAAGAGAAAGCGCGCGGCGAATTGGTCGGCGGGCTGGGCAAATTAGTCGCGGCGCTGCTCGGCGTGGACTTGCTGTTCATCGCGAGCGAATTTCTCATCGGCATCTACGGTGCGATTCCCGACCATCTCGCGACGTATAACACGATTATGTTTGGACCGTTCTGGTGGGTCTTTTGGATCCTGCAACTTGGGATTGGCGCGGCGTTGCCGTTGATTCTGCTGACGCATAAACGCACGAACAGCAACATCACATGGATCGGTCTCGCGGGGGCGATGATTGTCGTCGGCATCGTCGGCGTGCGGCTCAACATTGTCATTCCACCGCTGACGCGTCCGCTCGTGGAAGGTTTCGATACCGCGTACATTCCGTTCACCGCCGCGGCGAGTCTGTCCGCATTACCGGCAACGCTCGACCAAATCCTTTCGTACATCACCTGGGCAGGCGGTCTCATCTTGCTCGTTGCACTGGGCGCGCTAATTTTGTTCGCCGCGCAAAAATTGGGCGCGAGTATCGGTCAGCCCGCGTTTTATGCGGCGGGCATTGTCGCGGTCGTCGTCATCGTCTTTCTCGCGATACGCGTCGTCGGCGCGCCGGGCGTCTCGCTCGCGGTGAATGGTGGAACCGCGTGGAGCGGCTACGCGGATATGTTCGCGCAGACCGATAGCGCGCGGCAAAACGGTTTGTATTTCCCCACGTTGATCGAATGGCTGACGAGCGCGGGCGTCATTGCGTTCTGTGTCGCGCTCTTTAGCATCGGCAAAGCGTTGCTGCCGCTCGAAACGAAAGAGTTGAGCGCCGAAGAAATGGAACGCGCGCGCAAAAGTCCGTGGCTGGCAAGGACAGAAGTAAACAAGTAGACACGTATACAGGGAAACTTTCCAACTTGTTTACCTGTATACCGGTTTCCCAGTTTACCTACGACACAAGGAGACTTGAATGACCACCCCAATAATGACTCGCCGCGATTTTCTGAAACTGTCCGCCGCGACGGCGGGCGTGCTGGCAGCGAGCGATTTGCTGATTCCGTTTTCGCAAGTTGAACCCGCGCTGGCGTCTGCACCCATAGGAAGCGAGACGTGGATTCCCACCGCATGCAATATGTGTGGCGGGCAAACGGGCGTCTATGCCAAGGTCGTAGACGGACGCGTCGCAAAAATCGAACCGAACCCCGACAATCCGATTGGCGTCTCGAATATTTCGACCGATTACTGGGCGCACAAGCGCGAAGGCGCGGCGATGTGTCCGAAAGGCAACGCGGCGGTCATGCAAATCTACGATCCCGACCGCGTGAAGAAACCCTTGAAGCGGACGAATCCTGAAAAGGGCAAAGATGTTGACCCGCGCTTTGTCGAAATTTCCTGGGACGAAGCATACAATACGATTGCCGCGAAACTGAAAGCATTGCGCGACGCGGGCGAGGCGCACAAGTTGATCTATTTCAGCGAGGATCATTCCTTTGTCAACATCCAAGCCGATTTCTGCGATCTCTACGGCACGCCGAACTATCACAACCACTCGAACCTGTGTGATGTCGCGCGCAAGGCGTCGTTCAAACTCGTGATGGGCGATGAACGACCGCTCGCCGATTTCGTGCAGTCGCGTTACATCGTATTGTTCGGTTGGAATCCGACGAGCGCGACGAAATGGTCGCACTTGCCGCGCGTCATTTCGCGCGCGATGGAAAACGGCGCGCGCATGGTCGTCGTTGATCCGAACCTGAGCCAAACGGCGGCGCGCGCGCAATGGTGGATTCCACTGCGACCTGGGACGGACGGCGCGCTCGCGCTCGGCGTCGCGCACGAGATTATCAAACGCGGTTATCACGATCAGGCGTTCATTGACGAGTGGACGGTGGGGTTCGATCAATACAAAGATTACTTGTTCGGCAAAGTGGATGGCGTGGAAAAATCGCCGGAATGGGCGGAGCAAATCACGACCGTGCCCGCCGCGAATATTCGTAAACTGGCGTTCGAACTTGGCACGACCAAGCCCGCGCTCGTGGACGTCTGGTCGGGTCCTGGACAACATTCGAACGCGGTGCAGGGCGGGCGCGCGATCGCGCTGTTGAATGTTTTACTCGGCAACGTGGATAAACCCGGGACGATGATGAACCCCGAACGTCGCGGCAACGCGCGGCAAGCGCCCAAGAAACCCGCGCTCGATTCGTTGAAACAGCCGCGCCTCGACGGGCATCTCACAAAATATCCATTCTCGCACGGGTCGGGCATCTACACCGAAACGCTCGACAATCTGCGTCTAGGCAAGGGCGCGTACATTCCCAAAATCGGAATGGTCGTTTTCCAGAACCTGGTGCTCTCGGTGCCTGGGACGCAAAACGTGATTGACGCGCTCAAGAAACTCGAATTCCTCACCGTCGTAGACACGCATCTGAGCGAGACCGCGCTCCTTGCGGACATTGTCATTCCCGGCACGACGTATCTCGAACGATATGATTTCACAACGAACTGGGTGACGTGGACGAACGTCTCACTCCGCCAGCCCGTCGTCAAACCGATTTTCGGTCAGCCCGCCGAGTACGAATTCGTCACCGAACTGGGACGCCGATTAGGATTGACCGACGGCGATGGCAAAGACTATTTTCGTCTCGGCAAAAAATCGCAAGCGCCCGTGGACGATCTGACGAAATGGTACGAAGAGTACCTCTCGCTCGAACTCGAAAAGGGCGGTCCCGCGATCACGCTCGACCAATTGAAAGCATTGCCGGGCGCGACGTGGATCGATCCGAAAGGCACGACGTATGAAAAATTCAAATCCGAAGTGAAACCGCCCGACGGTTCGGCGACCAAAGATAAAGCGCAACTCGTCAAGAGCGCGGATGGAACCAGACTCCTTGGATACGTGGATTCGTCCAAAGCCGCGTTCGACCTCGACGGGAAAACGTTCATCGCGCCGAGCGATGCCAAGTTCGAAGACGTGATCGTTATCGTGGATAAGGACAACAAGTTGTGGGGCTTCGTCGTGAGCGCTCAGCCGAACGGCTATGCAGATGCCAAGGGCGTGCTCAGAGATAAGGCGATGGCGGTCGTGGCGGTGCAAATGAAGAGCGGCAAGTTTAGCAAAGGGTTTAACACGCTGTCGCGCAAACTTGAATTCTTTTCCGCGCAAGCCGCCGCGAAAAAAGATGCGAACGGAAATCAGTTGGATGGACTACCCGCCTACGCGCCACGCGATTGGCAGCCGAACAAAGATTTCCCGATGTATCTCGTCAACTGGAAAGAAGCGTCGCACACACACTCGCGCACGTTCAACAATCCCTGGTTGATGGGCATTCAACCCTCGAACCCGATCGCGCTCAACGCCAAGACCGCCGCAAAACTGGGAATCAAAGATGGCGATGCGGTCTGGATCGAATCGCCGTACGGCAAAGCGAAAGCATCCGTGCATCTCACCGAAGGCATTCATCCCGAAGTGGTTGGCTGGCAACACGGTTTTGGGCACTGGGGTTTTGGCAAAGTTGCGCGCGGCAAAGGCACTGGCGACGGACAATTCAACGTCACCAAGTCCGATGCGATTTCGGGAATGGCGTTGCATAAAGAAGTGTGCGTTAAGATTTACAGAGCGTAACGAAATTATTGTGTAGTGCGTATTGCGTGTTGCGTAACACGGAATACGCACTACGCAACACGGAATACGTTGGAGGTCTCAATGCGCCGATATGTCATCTACGCCGCGCTGATGCTCGCGGCGCTCGTCATGCTAAATCTGCTCGCGCCGCTCGTCGTGTTCGGTTCCGAGGCATTGGTACGCGACCCGAATCTTTCCGTCTTCAACGTTCCCGCACAAAAAGAAGCGGTACGCGCGGCGCAACCCGCGGCACTCTCCGTGAACGCGTCGCGGGGACAGTTTGTGTATCGTACGTACTGCTACGGCTGTCACGCGCCCGAAGCAAAATTCGGCCCGATTCAGAGCAGCGCGGAATTTCAAGCCAAATACGCGAACGACAGCGCAATCGTCCCGGTGATTCGCGGCGGACGCGCCCCGATGCCGTCGTTCCCCGACCACACGCTGAGCGACGCCGACCTCGCGGATTTGATTGCGTATCTGCGGACGCTCAAGTAACTGCACGTTCAAGTCACAAGCCACAGGCAGCAAGTTGTGAACCGGTGGCTTGAGACATGTGACCTGAGACTATGAACGCATCCAGCGAAAACTCTGCACTTGCCACCGCGCGCGCCAATATCTACCGCTTTCTTGCGAGCATTTTCCGCGCGCCGCCAACGGAAGAATTGCTCCGGCGCGTGCGCGCGGCAGAGTTTCGCGCGGCGTTCGCGGACTGGGTGGAACCGTTGGCGTGGAACGGCGCAGGCGCCGAATCGCTTGACGCGCTTGGGGTGGAGTACAATCGGCTCTTCGTCGTGCCGCGCGACGATTACGTGCCGCCGTACGAATCGGTGTATACCGACGTTGTGGACATTGAATACACGCCGCACATGGTCAGCGGCGCGGGCGCGCTTGGCGTGCCGACGCGCGCGGGCGAACTGCTGTGGGGTCCTTCGACGGCGGCGGTCCAGCGCGCGTATGCTGAAGCCGGATTCGCTGTCGCGCGCGCTGCCGGCGAGCCGCCCGACCACATCGGGATCGAGTTACAATTCCTCGCGCGGCTGTGCGATGAACAAGCGTCGGCGTGGTCAGCCGATGACGCGCCCGAAGCGACGCGGTTGGCGCGGATCGAACGAGAATTTCTCCGCGCGCACCCGCTGCGCTGGATTGCGCGATTCCGCACGCGCGTGGACGCTGCGCGCGCGCTGCCGTTCTATCGCGTGTTCGCGCGGCTGGGCGAATCGTTTTTACATTCCTCCGCGGCGTTGCTGGATCAACTTGAGTGAGCGCAATGAGTGAGATTTCGCGTCGTCAATTCTTTTCTTTGATCGCCGTGAAAGCAACGGAGAGGGCGCAGGGCGCGCTGGTGTCCGCCGCGCGAGCCGCGCGCGCGTTCGACTCTTCTAAAGCCATTTCCTGCGCGCGCTGCAATGTCCGCTTTATTCCGATTGCCACTGAAGGAATTTGTCCCAACTGCCAGCAAGTTGAATCCAAGCAACAGGATTTGATCGCGCAAATCAAAGAAGTGGTTTAGCCGATGTTGTTCTCTCGAACGCAACAAAACGAAACCCATCTGTCCGCCTACTTTGAACTGTTGAAGTTAATGCACGATCATCTTTGCCCCAAGCAAGTGCTGGGCGTTCGGATGGGCTTGTGCGCGGTGAAATTGCTTGGCTTGGATTTGCCGGTGCTGGGCAAGCGACTCTACGCGTTCGTTGAAACCGATGGGTGTTTTGTGGACGGACTTACGGTAACGACCGACTGCGCGATTGGACATCGCACTCTGCGTGTGATGGATTACGGCAAGGTCGCCGCATGCTTTGTGGACATTGACACTGGCAAGACAATTCGGATCCGACCGCATCGCGCGGCGCGCCTGCGCGCACTAGAATACGCGCCCGATGCAACCGATCGCTGGCACGCGCAACTCGCGGCGTATCAAGTAATGCCCGACGAGGAATTGTTCGAGTGGAAATCTGTGGCGCTGACGGTAGACTTGCCGGCGATGCTCAGCCAGCACGGTCATCGCGTCATCTGCGCGGAATGCGGCGAAGACATCATCAACGAGCGCGAAATACTTGGGGACGGACAAACATTGTGCCGAAGTTGCGCGGGACAGAGTTACTACCACGCCCCGGCAGATGGTTCCGCATCTTTCGGCGCGGTCTATTTATCTGCCGTATCGCCTAGATAATTCAAGACTGATGAATTCATGCGAAGTTATTCTTTTACGAACCCTCACCTCCCGCACGCTGAGCGCAGTTCTGCGAAGCAGAACGAAGTCGAAGCGCGCGTTCAGTTTCTAGAGCAACCCTCGCTTGGTCGCCTCCGCCACCGCTTGCGCACGATTCGCGACACTCAGCTTGCCGAAAATATCTTGCGTCTTGCGCTTAACCGTGACCTCACTCCAATACAATTTGTCCGCGATCTCTTTGTTCGTCGAGCCCGCCGCAATCAGTTGCAAGACGAGCAACTCTTGATCGGTCAACCCGGAATCCGCGCGCACTTTGTCTTGGGCGATGGACTGAAACTCCCGCATCATCTTGTCCACCAGCGCGGGGCTAAGCAATTTTTCGCCGCGCGCCACTTGGCGAATCGACGCGGCGAGCACCTCGTGCGACGCGCTCTTGAGCAAATAGCCGTCTGCGCCGGCGCGCAGCGCGCCAAAGAGGAATTCGTCCTCATCGTACGTTGTGAGAATGATCACCCGGATCGTATTCCATTCGCGTTTCAGGCGTTGTGTGATTTCGATTCCGCTCTGGCCCGGCATGCGAATGTCGAGCAGAACCACCTCCGGCGAATTCGATTCCAAAAGCGCAAACAACGCCGCCGCGCTGTCCGCTTCGCCGATCACGGAAATATCCGCATGATTCGCCAGAATGCTCCGCACGCCTTGACGAACGACCGGGTGATCGTCCACGATCAACACTCGAATCGGATTCATAAATCGGCTCGCAAACAAATGCGCGTGCCCGCGCCGACGCGCGAGGCGATTTCCAGCGCGCCGCCGACGCTTTCCGCGCGTTCGCGCATGCCCATCAACCCCAAATGCGCGCGCGTCCGCGCCGGCAGCGCCGCCGCGTCAAAGCCCACGCCGTCATCGTCGATCTCGACGCGTAATTCGCGCGCGCCAAACTCGATCCGCACACGCGCCTGTCGCGTCTGCGCGTGCGCTTGAATATTATTCAACGCCTCTTGCACGATCCGAAACGCGGCGACTTCGACTGCCGGCGTCAATCGCCGCGGCGTACCGACGATGTGCAGATCGCAATCCATGCCCGCCACGCGTTCAAACCGCGCGATGCACTCGCGGATCGCCGGCGCTAACCCGTGCGCGTCGAGCGCAAGCGGGCGCAAACTGTAAATCGCGCCGCGCATTTCCGTTTCGATTTGCCGCAAAAGTTCCAGCGCGGACGCGAGGCGCGTCGAAACCATTTCCGGATGCGCCGTCGTCGCTTCACGCGCGGCTTGCACCTCGTACAGCGCGCCGACAATCAATTGCTGAATGCCGTCGTGCAAGTCATGCGCGATGTGCGCCCGCGTTTTTTCTTCCACGCGGCGCTCTTCCAAGAGCATTTGCGCCAGCGTTTCTTTCGCCGCAAATAATTCGTTCGTGCGCGCGCGGACGCGTTGCTCCAATTCTTGATTCAGCGCGCTCAGTTGCGCGCGGTGCTGTTCGCGCAATTGTTCTGCGCGCGACCACGATCGCGCCCCGAGCAATGCCCACGTCAATGTACCGAACGCCAGCAAGGGGACGAGGAGACCGAGCAGGAGGATTCCGAAAATAAATTGCGGCGCGTCGATGGAATAGCCGTCAAAGAACACGCTCTCCCAGACGGTATAGCCAACCCCGACCGCGCCGAGAAGAACGGGAATCATCCAGCGATGGAATTCAAGTTGTCGAATGAGACGATGAGAAGTCATTATGGTTCTCTGCGTTCCCGGCGATTCACGCGATGAAAAAAAACGCGGTCAATTCGTTCCCGGCGGAACCCAATCCGACGCGATGTAAAGATGTTTTTCGAGCGCGCGCGGATCGTTGGTTTTGAGCGTCACGTCGAATAAATGCTTGCCGTCCATTCCAGCGTGCATCGTAAATTCGGCGGAGAGCGTGGTGCTCTGCCCCGGTTGTAGAGTCGTCGAACCGACGACGGCGCTGGGCGGTCAGCACCCTTCCACGACGCGAATCGGTGTCTTGGCGTCGAGCGTGAGTCGGCGGTCACCGACGTTGGTTATCTTGAATTCCGCGCGCACCATTTTATCAAACGGCTGCTTGCCAAAATCCAAGCGCTCGACATTCACCGCTAGCCGGGGACCGATTTGCCCGGCGCCGGTTTCAACATTATTGATCGCCCACATCCCGATCGCGGCGACGACGAGCAAAAGCGCCGCGCCAAAAATCAGCGGGAGCGGGAGCGCTTCTTTTTTCTTTTTGGGGTCCAAATGTTTTGGCATGAAACTCCTTTCAGGTCGCAGGTCACAAGTCGCAGGTCGCAAGTCGCTTGTGGCTTGTAACTTGTGGCTTGCGACTTGTGGCTTGTGACTTGCAGATTGTGACTTGTAGCTTGTCGCTTGTCACGGCATCGCCGTATCGGTCGGATTGCCGTACGGCGCGTATTTGCCGTCAATCAGGGCGCGAATTTGTTGAATCGATTTGCCCTCACGCGCCCATTGCGCGGCGTCGACCATTTCCCGTCCGCACACTTCGCAGCCCGACGCATGATCGTTGAATGATCCGTCCGCTTTGAAAAAACAATCGTGCAAACTCTTGTGCCCGGATGCGCGACCACAATCGCAATAGCACGGCAATTTGAACAGCATCGCCGGCATTTGGACCGCGAGGCGGTAGGCTTGGAGCGAGAGCGCGGAATCGTAAACAAAAGTTGGGAACGGCGGATCCGCCGGCGCCGACGCGCACGCGGTTGCGAGCAGCGCGAGCGCAAGAATGACCAGAAGGATTATGGATTTCAGTTTCATCGGGACCTCGAATGGGGCTTAGATTGAAGGTTGAAGGAGGTGGCGTAATCTCTAATCTCCAGTCTCCAATCTCCAATTTCTAACAGCCCGGCTTCATCGGCAACGCGTACAGCGCCGCGAACGCGGCCGCGACAAAAACCGCAAACGTCGCGAGCGGCAACGCGCGCGTCTGCGTCTGCCGCGCGATCCGGCGAATCAGCCACAGGGTCGCGATCAATCCGAGCGCGAGCGCGGCGAATTGCCACAGCATCAGCACCGGATCACTCGAATAAATACTGCCGCGCACTTTGGGCGGCAAATCGAAAAGTGTGAGGGGCACGCGCAAATTATCGATCACGGTTTGAATCGAGCGCGTGCCCTCCGCCGCGAGTTCGAAAAAATTTACGCCCACATGCGCGCCCAAACCGAGCGGCACGAACGCATACGCAAAGCGCGATAACGCCGCGCGCCAATCGCGCGTCGCCGTGCGCGCGGCGAGCAGCGCCAAACCGACCAATCCGCTCAAGAGCGCGGCGAACAGCAGCGTGTAGACGAGCGCGTAATTGTCCACGTTCGTCGTCAACAATGCGCGCTCCATCAACGCCGGATAGAGCGGCGTCATTCGCACCACTTCGGCAATGACCAAGCCCAACAACAGAATCACAAAAACCGCTTCGGCAAAAACCGGCTTGCGAATTTCCGCGAGTTCGGACGCCGGCGCGCGCCAAATCATTTGCGGCGAATCGTGCAGGCACGCATGCAGGCAGTCGCCACAGAGAACGCAATAGCGATTGGAATCGAGCGTGCGCGGATATTCAAACATTTTGCACGGCGCCGCGGCGGCGCACGGTTTGTTCGCGCACCGCGCGCGGCAACTC
>JACQGS010000209.1 GCA_016199405.1 Chloroflexota bacterium
GAAAAGCGGCGTTAGAGAACGCCTGCCCCTTCAAATCTGTGATGGACTGTGTCTACTTATCTACTTGTTTATTTTTCTTCTCATCTTCGCCGCGTTGGAGTCGGCGGCGCGCTTTCGCAATGCTGCTGATACCATTGCGCCGCGCCCTGCACCGCGGCATCGACTGGATTCACCTGCGTCGCCTTGTCAACCCATGGCTTGCCTTTGGCGCATTCGTTCAAATTGACGTAGGCGATGCCGAGCTTGTAATAATATTCCAGCCGCGTGCCCTCGTTCTGAATTGCCTTTTCCAAATTCGCGACCGCGTCCTGCCAATTTTGCTGGACAAAATAGACATGTCCCAAATGACCGTACGGCACTTCGAACTTCGGCTCTAACTCGATGGCTTTTTTCAATTGCGCGATCGCGCGCGGATAATCGCCAGCGAGCGCGTACGTCCAGCCCAATTCATCGTACACTTGCGGGTCCTTTGGCGCGATTTTTTGCGCCTGCTGGAGCGTCGCGACCGCATCTTGCGTCCGATTCAAAATGCGCTGATTACGCGCCAAGCCAATATAGATATACGCGTACTTGGGCGCGAGTTGCAGCGCGCGCTGATGCTCCGCCGTCGCGGCGCGATAATTTCCGCGCGCCTCGTATACGTACGCCAAATTGCGATGCGCATCCGCGCTGTTATCATCCAACTGAATCGCTTTTTGCGCGGCGGCAAGCGCCTTGTCCTGCCGATTCAGATCCGCGTAGATTTCTGCGGCGTACGCGTATCCCGCCGCGTACTTCGGATCGATTTCGGTCGCGCGCAACGCGTAATCGATCGCCTCGGCATAATTGCCCTGCCAATCCAACGCCTCAGCAAGCGCGCCGAGGTTTTCCGGTTTTTGATCATTGAGCTGTACGGCTTTGCGCGCCCATTGCGCGGCATCATCGACTCGGCGCAGCAAAATCAATGGCTTGACGATGCGCGCGTACGCGGCATCATTCTGCGGCTCTTTCGCGATCACCTGCTCATATTCCATGACCGCCGCCTCGAGTTGCCCATCCGCAAAGTACGCATCGGCTTTTTGCAAATGGCTTTGCGCAGATTCGGTCGGAGTCGGCAACGGCGTCGCGGTTGGCTGAAAATCCTCTGGCAATGGCACGCCCGACGCGATATAAATCCCATTCGCCGCGAGAAATACAATAATAAAATACGCGCCGGCAATCAGAATCGCGAGCGTGATCAAACAGGTTCGCCACCACGGCGGACCTGGGCGCTTGGGACCGATATACATATCAACAACCGGCATTGAGGGTACTCCGAGCGAATTATAACACGTCTCAAGTCGCAAGCCACAAGTCGCAAGCTGCAAGTCGCAAGCCACAAGTCGCAAGCTACAAGTCACATATGTATTTGTTTGTGACCTGTAACCTGTGACCTGCAACCTGTGACCTGTGACCTGTAACCTGCGACCTACTCTATCCGCATCGCTCCCAAAACAAAATGGTCGCCGATCAACGATCCATCCCGCGCACGCATCGTCAGCCGCTCGCCGGAATCCGCGCGATACATTCCGATCTCGATGCGATACTCGCCCGGCGCAATGCCCGGCTCGATCAGCAACCCATAATTATCCGCGATGGTTTCGCCGGCGCGCCACGTCGTCGTCGGACGCAAATTGCTCACCGGCTCCGCGTCGCGTTGCGCGACGATCCGATCGTTCGCTTCGAGCAAATGCACGAAAACTTTATAGCGCGCGGCAGGAGTCGCATCCGCGCGCCAGTTGAGCGTCAGCGTTAGCACATCGCCGGCATTTGCGCGGGCGGCATCGTTGCGATAATCCTGCAAAATAATTTCTTCGCCCACGCGCAATTGGATTGTCTTGAGTTCGCCGCGCGTTGTGCCGGCATTGCCGTACACCGCGAGCTGCACATTTCCGAACCATTCCTCGCGCGCAGGAAACGCGCTCTCCGCGAGTTTTGTTTCAATAATTTTCTGCGGATCGCTTTGCTCGGTCGCCCAATAAATGGCATAGACATTGCCGCCGCGCGATAACACTTGGTCAACATCCGCGCGCGTTGCGGCGGCGTCCGGCGGGCGCATGCGCGGCAGCGGATAGAGCGCGAGCGCGCGGCGATTGTAATAGCGCACAACATCGGCTTGACCGGGCGCGTCGATCAGGATTGCGTCGGTCGCGCGTGCGGTGATGTTGATCGTGGCGAGAAGCGCGCGGTAATCGTCGCGGGCATAGCGGGGGTTGTGGTAGAGGTTGGAGAGGGAAAATAGGGTGAATACAAGAATTAAGATTCCAAGAGCGTAGTGCGTAGTACGTAGTGCGTAGTGCGTGGTCTTGAGCTGGGACACACCCCGCGATACGAGTATCAAGAACGGCGGCAACGCGAGCAAAAGAAACTTTGGATTGTACGCCGGGCGCGAAAGCGAAACGACGAACATAAACAGAATTGGCGCGAGCGTCCAGATGAGCAAAAGTGCGATTGCCCAACGCTCTTGGTCGTCGCGGCGTCGCGGCAACACGCCAACAAGAAACAAAAACGCGAATGCCGCCGCAAGAATTGCCGCCAGCGCGCCATCGAGCGTGATGCCGACGGAAAAAATATTGAGCCCACGCCATAACAGCGTCGGCAAATCGAACGGCTCGCTGATCGCGGGCCACGCCGTGAGTTGATTGCCAGCGAAGAGAAACCACGGCAGAAACGCCAGTCCAATAACCAATTGTCCAATCAGCCACAAAACAATTTCGGATTTCGGATTTCGGATTTCGGATTGAGATTGCTGCGCGGAATTTACACCAGCCCTGAACGGAGTGAAGGAGAGTCTGCTCGCAACGACACTGCTCCTTTTCTGCCAAGCCAGCCAAACCCAAAATCCAAAAGCCAAATTCTCAACTAGCACGAGCGTCACGGCAAAGTAATGGGTGTAGAGCGCGGCGATAGTGGCGAGGACAAAGACCAACCACGCAATCGCACGATGCGCATTAGAAACCGGAGGTCGGGCACTTCGCGTGGAGATTGGGAAATCTGAAATCCGAAATCTGAAATCCGAAATCCGAAATAGTGCCAGCGCCGCCACCGCGCTCCACAGCGCCATCCAAATATACATCCGCGTCTCTTGCGAATAATAGATCAACAGCGGCGAGAACGCGGCGAGGAACGCGGCAATAATGCCGACCTCTTCGTCAAATAATTTCTGCGCGATGCGAAGGGTAATTGCCGCGAGCAAAACGCCGGCGATCACAGACAAAAAGCGCGCGGCAAATTCCGAATTACCAATTACGGATAACCAATTACTAAGCAAGTAATAATACAGCGGCGGATGAATATCACGCGCCGCGCCGTTGATGATCGCGTCGAGATTGAGCGACGCGAGCGCGATGCTGGTGCCTTCGTCGTTCCACAAACTTTGCGCGTCGAGCCGATAGACGCGCAACGCGAACGCGACGAGGATCGCGACGAGGAGCCAAAAGCAGTTTTTGAACGACATTGGGGGATCAGTCAGTCTTGCCGAGCGCGCAAACGCTTGACCGTCTCGTCGTCCAGCAAATCTGTTTGTTGCAAGGGGCCGTCGAGGAAGAGCGGAAGTTTGTTGAGGATGTTGCGACCCAAGACAACCTCGTCTGTCTCCGCATCTGCGGCAACCACGACACCAGGCAAGACCAGATCGCCGATTTGAACGTCCAAGAGGTAAATAGTGATGGGATGAGAATCGCCCCATTGTGTCAAGAGTTGCCCTGGGTTGAGTGGTGTTGCTTTGAGTTTGCGCGCGACCTCTTCCGGCACAATGGTTGCATCTGCACCGGTGTCAACGATCGCTTCGTAGGAATCTGATAGAGGTTGGTTTCCAGCGTATCCAAGCCGTACCCGCAAAACAGGGACAGGTGGATTGTACTTCTGAGTGTAGCGCGTCTTCACTGTTGCGCTCCTCGTCTGCGCGTGCCGATTACTTTGAACGACTGTACTGGACTGGATGTCACTGGTGCCATCAGAATCGGCTCATCGCCGTACTGGTTGCGAACACGCTGATGAAGCGTCAAAAGATCAAGATCATGGTCAATCACGACGCCATCGCGCATCGCAACGTATTCGCCAGCGTGCTTCTCTAGCAACTTGGCATGCTGAGCACGAAAGCGTTCTGCTTCTTCATTGATTTTCTTGCGCTTGGCTTCCCAGAGTTGCTCTTCCAGCCAATCGTTCGCGAGCGCCTCGACACTTGTCTTGCGCCGCGCGGCTTCGTTCTTCAATGGGTCAATCAAATTGGGACGTAAGGCAAGAGTATCCATCGTTTCTCCTTCCATGAATCGTGCATTCCCATCATAGTTTAATCGGCGGATTTTATCAAGCCGCGTCAATAATACTTGCCGCGAGGCAAAGCGACGCAAGTGCGATGCTCGTGCCTTCATCGTTCCACAAACTTTGCGCGTCGAGGTGATAGACGCGCAGCGCGAACGCGACGAGCAGCGCGAGGAAGAGCGAGAAGCGATTTTTGAGACTCATTATTGCAATATTATTTTGCTGCTGATATTGTCGATTTACCTAAAGGGGCACAGGATAGATCACCGATAATCACTGCGCACAACGAATACCAACGATGTCGAACCAATAGTCTGGTTTGTACCCGCTGCCCCGAACAGCTGCGCGCGCATGATTCGGAAATATGTTCCACGAACCTCCGCGCACAACCCGAAATTGTCCTGCTGACGGTCCTGTTGGGTTCCTTGATATGTTGCTAGCCTGAAAAACAGAATAGTATCCTTGATCGTACCAATCGGACACCCATTCCCAAACATTTCCAAGCATATCCAACGCGCCATATGGACTTGCTCCGTTTGGATAATTTCCCACAGGAGAAGTGTCCGCATACCCATCGTCGACACTCTCGCTCTTCCAGTCGAAAAAACAATTCTTGTCGCAGAAATTCAGTCTCGTCCCATCCAAATTGTTTCCCCAAGGATAGATCCGCCCATCTGTTCCACGCGCAGATTTCTCCCATTGCGCTTCTGTTGGTAGACGTTTCCCCGCCCAATTACAAAAAGCTTCTGCATCATTCCACGAGATATTGAGGACTGGATAATTCTCAAACCTGGGGGCGCCGTAGTAGGATATGCGCGAGTTAGAACTCGTGGGGTCAGGCGGCTTGCATTTTCCGGCGTCCACGCATTTCTTGTATAGTGCGTTTGTCACTTCGTATTTGTCAATCCAGAACGCGTCCAAGTAAACCGTGTGCTGTGGCTTTTCATCGGCGTATGCATCTTTGTCCGCATCACTGCTTCCCATTAAGAATTCGCCGGCAGGAACGTACACCATCGTCGCGCCATCTATAGAAGAGATTTTGATGGAGCCAATTCCCAAAGTTGGAGTTGGCGTTGGTGTGCGGGTTGGTGTTGCTGTCGGTACACGCGTTGGCGTCAAAGTGGAGGAAAGCGTTGGCACAAGCGTAGCAGTCGGCAGCAAAGTTGGCGGCAGGGCAATGGCTTGCGTGGGCGTGCGCGTCAAAGCCGGAACTACCGTGCTCGTCGGAGCGGAGGCGATACTCGACACCAAGTTTGACAGAATGGAAAACAGTCCAAAGCAAATGACAACCACAAGAACAAGCGCGCCAACCACGCCCGCAATCGTGAGCGCGGTTCGCCAAGGGAAATGAAACGCTGGCAATTCACGCGGCGTAAGTAGTTCGGTTTGCGCGGGTGCGCGCGGCGTTATTCCTAATCCTTTTGTGAGCAAATCATGCAATGCATCATCGTACCGTCCAACAAAATTGATGTTGAGTATGTGCATTAGCCGATCAGGTACGTCGCATGGCTTGGCAATCACCGGAATAATTCGCGGGCGACCTTTACGAGTTCTATTCATTACGATCGCCATATCAATTTCCCATTCGCACCAATCCGATTTCAGCGCATCCGGCGAGAATATCGGAATGTAGACATCGCACTCTTTCAACCCGCGCTCAATTCGGGAGGGGATGCTATCTCCGGGATTCACTGAGTGCGCGTCCAAGAAACCATTCAACCCGCTTGCACGCAGGTCCTTGCTCAGCTTTCTGGCGAACTCGATGTCTTTCCAAGAATGTGTGATGAAAAATTTTTGTGGCATCATTGCCTCCACTCATCTATTCGTCTGAATACGCTGTGTCCGCGTTCGTTTTCTTCTCCAAACGATCCCCGCGACTGCAAGACTAACTGACGATACGACTATCAAAACTCTCCTCTCCCACCACGCATTCCCTCTCTGCACCACAAACCCATTCACCGCCACTGGTGCGCGCGTCACCGTAATCATCGCGCGATGCATGCCGTCGTCTAAATCGCGCGCAAGCGCGATGCGCCCCCCAACGCCGGCGTCCGTGCGCCACAATTCTATCTCACGCGGCGGCGCATCGTCAACCTGCACGCGCACCGCGCCGCCGTACGGATTTTGCTTGACGACCAAATTCAAATCCGTGCCGCGAAAAACAAAACTCACCGAATCACCCAATCTCCCAATTCTGTACTCATCAAAATATGCAGTGGGATCAACCCGCGTTTCCCAACTGCCGCGCCAATCCATCGCCCAATGCCCCGCGCTGTGAAAGCCAATGCCGACCCACCGCGCGCGCGGAATGTAATCTTGCATCGCCGCGTAGACCGGCAACGCGCGAAAATCCGGCTCGACCATCCGGAAATAATAAAACGGCTGATTCTTTTCGCGGTCATCCACGCGGCGGAAAAACCAATACATCATCCCGCCCATCCAGGGCCATTCGTTTTCCGCGCGGTCGTACGCGAGCCACGCATAACGCGCCTGCCGCGATTCGTTTACTCGACCGTACGGCGCGTCCGCAAATTCCGCCGGCAATACATTCCAGCCGATCTCCATCGCCCAAATCGGCGTGCCCGCATCGCCGTTCTTGACCATGATCTCGCGCAATTGAATTGGACGCGAAAAGTTGATGCGGTCTTCTTCGTCGAGACGCCGGTCGCCGGGACCGGAGAACAAGCCGTAATCTTGCACCGCGAGAATATCGAAATAGCCGCGCGCGCCGGCATCGTACATTTGCTGCAAGAAAAGCCGGTCATTCAGATTGCGTCCATCTTCGGCAACGGTTTGCGCGAGTCCCGCGCTGATAATCACCGCGCGCGGATCGGCGGCTTTTGCTCTTGTGTAACCAATTTTCAAGAGCCGAACGTACTCGTTCGCATCCACATCCTGCTCGCCCCATTCCGGATATATATTCGGCTCGTTCCAAATTTGATAAAAGTGAATCTTGCCTTGATAGCGCGCGACGACCGCCGCGACGAAATCGCCGTAATCGTCGAAATTATCCGGCGGCGCAAAATCGCCGCGCGCGCGCCCCTCGCGCCGGCTCCACGCCGGCGGATGATCGAGCCGCGCGACGATTTCCAGCCCGTACTCTTGCGCCAGTTCGACGATGCGGTCGTACTTGTCCCAGGTCGGTTTCGAATACTTCACATCATAGAACTGCCCCTTGCCCGGCTTTTCGATATCTTCCCACGGAAATTCTTGGCGAATCCAATGAAAGCCGGCATCGCGAATCATTTGCAGTGATCGCCGGATTTTTGCCTCTTCAACTTCTTGCTCCAAGAACACGTTCACGCCGAACGGATTCACGTCGGCATACTTCATCGGCGCAAAATCGGCGGTGTCGCGCGGCGGCTGAATGAACGAGAGCGCAAGATAGTACAGCCCTTTGACTTGCCACTCGGGGTCTTCTTCGCCAGTCCAATCGGCGATCGTTTGTCTGACACTGTCGCGCGCGAAATACGCGAAAAGCGCGAAAGACACAAAAATCGAGGCGACAATTAGCAACTTCTTCACGCTCGTCATTTTACCACAGGTAGCGAATGGAAAGCAGTTTCCCTGTCACTTGCCACTTGTCACCTGACACTTTTTCTTGCCCGCCGCGCGCGGTTATGCTACAATGCGCGCGTGGAACTCAATCGCATTTATTGCGCCGACTCGCGCGCGATGCGCGAAGTGGATGACAACTCCGTTCAGCTTGTCGTCACGTCGCCGCCGTACAACGTTGGCAAAGAGTACGCTCAGCATCGCGACGACATGGAATTGCGTGATTATCTCGCGTATCTGGAAGCGGCATGGAAAGAATGCCTGCGCGTGCTCGTGCCCGGCGGACGCATTGCGATCAATGTGGCGAACACCGGGCGCAAGCCGTACCTGCCGCTGAATGCACTCATCGCGCAACAAATGATTGATCTCGGTTTTCTCATGCGCGGCGAAATTATTTGGGACAAAGGCGCCTGCCTGTCTGGAAACACCAAAGTCTTTGTGAAAAACCGACAGACCCGGATTATCTCTTGTCGCCGCATCTCCGACCTGCATGACTACGGCGGCTGGCGAAGCGTAGACGTTGAGGCAGTTGACGCAGCGGGGCGACCATGTTGGAAACCAATCGTTGATCTCCGGGAGACCAAACACCAGACTGGTCGTGTAGTAACTTTCGCCGATGGGTCAGCTGTCACGGCAACATCGAACCACCGTTTTCCTCTTTCCAGTGGAACTCTGGTCTCTGCAAAAAAACTCCGCGTTGGCGATTGCATACAGCGTTCTCGCGAGACGCCTGATTTTGACGGCGAAATTCCCACCGCGTTCGCGACGGAATCTCTGGCATGGGCGTTGGGGCTCTATCTAGCCGAAGGTAGCATCAGCAATCGTACCGGACGCGGCATCCTTTCGATCTCCTACACGCTCAACAAAGACGAGACCAAATGGGTCGAGCGCATCCGCGAGGCATGGACGCCTTTCGGTTGCACAGTCACCTATCGCACCGTTGAAAACAAAATCAAGGCAACTGTCTGCGGTCACATCGCGAGTGTCATCGTGCAACAGTTCATCGCCGGTGATATTGCGCGCAAAAAATTTCCACTAGACAGCGTGTTGCGTGCGCCGCGCAGCTGGCGTTCCGCCTTTCTCCAGGGTTGGCTAGACGGAGACGGATATTTCGACTCTCAAAATAGACGATGGGAAGGCGGCATCACTGGCGCGAATTTGAGATTTATGCCGGTGATGTGCGCGCTCACGCGCTCGCTCGGGTTTCGCCTACATCACTCAGCCGGGTGGGCGACAGCGGACAGGACCGGTAAACGCCATCAGGTGATTCGATGGAAACTCTATCTTTCTGAGTCGTCACACCACAATGCGGTGAATTGGAACGCTGTTCAAATCAAAGAGATATCTGAGCGCAAGGCGCGTTTCTTCGATTTGGAATTGCCCGACGCTCCCCATCTCTTTGTTGTGGCGA